>JACMOI010000127.1 GCA_014378105.1 Pseudopedobacter sp. | reverse complement strand
CTTTGTTTTGTGGAACAAAATCAGAAACACAGGAAGATTATCTTTTTCAAGAATTACTTTTAGGATTTTTTCGTAAAGCAATCAAAAAAATTAAAAGCAAAAATTGTTTGGACCTTCGAATTGATTGAAGATTTGCAAAGAGTTCCCGAAACTTATCTTAAACATCTCGAAAACACAGAAAGACTTTATGAAATCAGAGTTCAGACTGGTAGCGACATTTTTAGGATTTTTTGTTTCTTCGACAAAGTTAAACTAATTGTTCTTGCTCATGGTTTTCAAAAGAAAACATAAAAGACACCAAAAAAAGAAATCGAACAAGCACTTAAAAAAAAAGCAGAATATGAAAGCGAAAAGTAGCATGATGACTCTTGAAGAGTTTAAAGAAAAAAACTATGGTAAACGTGGCACAGCCGAACGTGACAAACTTGAAGCGGGCTATGAAAATTTCAAAATCGGTGCTTTAATTCATGATACTCGAATTGAAATGGGAATGACCCAAGAACAACTTGCAGAAAAGGTAGGTACGACTAAATCTTATATTTCAAAAATTGAAAATAACATTAAAGAAGCTCGTATTTCGACTCTTCAAAAAATTGTTAAACTAGGCTTCGGTGGTCAATTAGAACTTTCAATTAAACTACAGTAAGAAAAAGAAAAACGCCCTATAACAAGAAGTTTAAAAAATTGCGGGCAGATTGCTTTATGCACTTTCAACACTTTTTATTAAATTTAGTACGGGCAGACAGAGTTCTTGCAAGAAACACCGAAAATTCTTAAATCTGCAAAACATTAAGGATCAGCTTTTATCAACTTAAAAATAAATTATGGATTTATCAACATGGAAAATCTCACTTTATATCCGTAAAGGAATAGTATTAAGTGCTTTTATGGCAGGGTGCACATTTTTAACCTATGCCCAAGGAACAAGACTATTGCGAGAGCCCTCCATAAACAATAATAACCTAGTCTTTATTTATGGAGGTGATGTTTGGATGACAGATCTCAGTACCGATGTTACAAAACGTATTACCAGTACGCCTGCGGTAGAGTCAAACCCACAATTGTCTCCTGATGGGCAAACTATTGCTTTCTCTTCTAATCGATCGGGCAATAATGCGGTCTACGTCGTATCAGTTAAAGGAGGAGAGCCTATGCGTATAACTTGGCATCCAAGTTCTTGCAGTGTGAGAGGGTGGTCACCCGATGGGAATCGGATTATTTATTCCACCTCAAGAGACAGTGCTCCAACTGGTTTAGGTTATTTGTGGTCGGTAAGTGCCACTGGTGGTCCTTCAACTAAAATAACTGAGCAGTGGGGTTATGATGGATCGTACGCTCCTGATGGAAAACGAATGGTAATTGATAGGGTATCAAGATGGGAATCAGAATTTAGAGGCTATCGCGGTGGACAAAACACACCCTTGATAATTTTAAATCTTAATAACTGGTCTGAAACCCTTATTCCAAATAATAAAAGTCGTGATATTCATCCGGTATGGTTAGGAGAGAACATCTATTTTTTATCTGACAGAGATGGCATAACAAATATCTGGTCTTATCAAATAACTTCGGGCGCACTTGAGCAACTCACTAATTTTAAAGGGGCAGACATAAAATGGCTAGACGGTAGCGGTAATAAATTGGTATTTGAGAGAGAAGGTTACTTACATACACTTGACTTAAGCACTCATACATCCAAACAACTAAACATCACGGTGATTGGAGATTTTCCGTGGGCAGCAACACAATGGGAAGATGTAAGTAAAAGTGCGACTAATGCGTCCTTATCAGCCACAGGAAAAAGGATGATTATGGAATCCCGAGGAGAGATATTTACGATACCCATCGAATATGGAGACGCTCGAAACATTACGCAAAGTTCGGGAGCTGCTGATAGAGTGCCCATATGGTCGCCTAAAGGTGATAAAATTGCTTGGTTTTCTGATGCTGGGAATAATGGTTATCAACTAATGATTGCAAACCAAGATGGTTTGTCTAAGTCAAGAACAATCTCTATTGGTGATTCAAAAATGGCTTGGGAACCTACCTGGTCTTCCGACGGAAAATCTATTGCTTTTGTTGACAATCAGCCTCGAATAAGAGTTGTAGATATTGCAACAGGAAATATTCAGACTGCCGATGTTGGCAGTACAAATATAGAGCGTGGCAACATGAATATAGGTTGGTCTCCCGACTCGCAATGGTTGATTTATTCAAAAACTGGAGATAATATGTTCAGAAAAATTATGGTTTGGTCTAGGTCTGATCAATCTATTCATGGCATAACGAATGATTTTGCGGATGCAGTCTCTCCCTCCTGGGACAAGGATGGAAAGCATGTGTACTTTTTAGCGAGTACGGATTATGCATTGGGTTCTGGCTGGGCCAATACAAGTTCAATAATCGCTAAACCGGAGTATGCTGCCTACGTTATTAATCTTAATAAAAATGATCCATCACCTTTCAACCCTAAGAGTGATGAAGAATCAATAAAGGAAGTTGAAAATGCGGATAAAAGCGATGATCAACCAAAAGTGAAAAACAAACCTGATGAAAAAAAGGAAGATAAAGAAGTTAAAAAAGTAGTAACTGTTATCATCGACTTTGACAATATAGAGCGCAGAATTATTCCATTGCCGATACCCGTAAGAAATTATGGTTTTATCTTAAGTGGTGCTGCAGGCAGCGTATTTATTGCTGAGAGAATTCCCAATAGCCAAGACTATAAAGTACATAAATTTGAACTGGAAAAAAGAGAGGCAAAGGAGTTTGCTAGCGGGGTTAAACAAATGTCTGTATCGGCAGACGGATCGCAAGCATTGCTGCAAATTAATGATAGCTGGAAAGTGGTAAGTACTAAAGATAAAAATGCAGAAGGCGGAAAGACTGTTAAGGTGAATTTGCAAATGAAACTTAATAGAGCTGAGGAATGGAATCAAATCTTTGAAGAAGCCTGGCGATATGAAAAGGATTATTTTTACGATTCTAATATGCATGGTCGCGATTGGAATTTAGTGTATAAAAAATATGCGCCTTTGATTCCATTTGTCAAACACCGAGACGACCTTAACTACTTTCTTGATCAATTAGGAGGAGAAATGTCAGTAGGTCATAGTTTTGTGAGTGGTGGTGACTATCCTGATGTTGATAAATCAGTTGCAGGACTTCTAGGCGCAGACTTAATAGCAGAAAATGGAAGATGGAAAATACATAGAATATTTACAACAGAAAGTTGGAATCCGGGATTATCGAGTCCTTTAGATAGACCTGGTCTTAAAGTGAAAGAAGGTGATTATATCGTAGGAATCAATGGAAATGAGCTCACTAGTAAAGATGATCCTTATCAACTGCTGGATGGTACTGCTGGTGTTCAAACCATTATACAGATTAATTCTACGCCTAAATTTGAAGGTGCATGGAAAGAAACTGTTGAACCCATACGAAGTGAAGCTGCTTTACGTCAAAGAGCTTGGGTAGAAGACAATAGAAGAATGGTCGATAAATTATCTAATGGTAAACTTGGATATGTTTGGGTACCCAATACTTCTGGTGCTGGCTTTGTCTCTTTTAATCGATATTTATTTGCTCAGCAAGACAAATTGGGAGCTGTAATAGATGAAAGATTTAATGGAGGTGGAAATTTGGATGACTACATGGTTGATCTGATGAATCGTAGTCTTAGAGCAGCTATTACTAACGAAGCACCCAATGGGAAACCTTTCAAATTGCCAGCAGGTATATTGGGACCCAAAGCACTGTTGATTAACGAGATGGCTGGCTCTGGTGGAGACTATTTTCCATGGGCATTTAGACAACAGAAAGTAGGTCCGCTGATTGGGGAAACTACTTGGGGTGGTTTGGTATCGGCAGCAGTTCACTATTTATTAATTGATGGTGGAAGAATAACTGCTCCAACCAATGCGGTATTTGATCCAATAAACAATGAATGGGTTGCAGAGAATAAAGGTGTGGCTCCTGATATAGGAGTGAGGCAAGATGCCTTATCTCTTTCGAAAGGAAGCGATCCTCAATTGCAGCGAGCTGTAAAAGAAGTGATGAAACTGGTTGAGCAAAAAGGAGAAATAAAAATTGAACATCCTAAATATTCAACGCCAGCAAAGAACAATTAAATGAATAAACTTATCTACAAAACATAAAAACGGAGAAGAACTAAGTTTACAATTTGGTTCTTATCTGTTGTTTCTGTTTATAAATAGCAATAATAACGAGGCAGTAGCTAGAAAGTGTTAATGAATTGTATAGTGCTAACAAAGTAGAGGTAATAATTGAATTATTAAAACGAATTTAATAGAAGTCTCAAAAGAAGGTGGTACCTTGCGAAAATTTTTTCATAGCTGTTAATCATGCATTTTAAAAATAGAATTGCCGTTATAATGTCTGTTTATAACACCTCTTTTCAGTTAATAAAGAGAGCAATAGATTCTGTACTGAATCAAGATTTCCAGGACTTTGAGTTGATCATCATTGACGATGGAAGCGATAATGACACTCAGAATCAAATTCTAAATTACGCCATTAAGCATGAAGGTAAAATCACTTATCTCCGTCATAAAAATCGCAGTCAAGCAGAATCCATCAACAGAGGGATGCTCATCAGCAATAGCGAATTCATCACCGTTATTGATGCAGATGATGAATACAAACCTAATCATTTGAGTACTTGTTTATCCGAAATAAAAACACTCGATTTGATTGCCTCTACTACTGAAACCATTGTTAATCAAGAATCAGATTATTATGTTCCAGATCGTTTTGATAACAATCAAGTCATCCATGTAGATAATTGCATCTTATTTGCCACCTTGTTTGGAAAAAAGGAAGTTTTTACGATGCTAAATTTCCATAATATGTATGCTGCGGATGCGCATTTTTATGAAAGAGCAGAACAGCAATACGCAGTAAAGAAACTGGACTTAAGAACGTATGTTTATTATCGAAACAATTTGGAAAGTTTGACTGCAAAAATTAAAATGAAAGCGCTAATTGAAAATTGATTTTAACCTACCTCGTAATCTTATAGTTGCATCACATATTACTGGCATCTACGATGTCAATAGAAGCACTACTTTAGCAAATAATGATTTTTCATTGGTAACCGACTGGGCAAAATCTATTGCTGAATTGGGTTTACATGGAATTATTTTTCATAATAATTTTTCGAAAGCAACCTGCAAATTGCATCAAAGCGACCATCTTCATTTTATAAAGGTTGTTTATAAGCCGCAATTTAACCCTAATGTATTTAGACACTTTGTTTACGCCGAATTCTTAAAGCAATATGCCCATCTTATTAAAAATATCTTTTTTACCGATGTTTCTGATGTCACGGCATTAAAAAATCCGTTTATAGAAAAATTATATCTAAACAATCCAACTCATATTTTTTGTGGTGATGAACCAGAAATTTTAGATAATGAATGGATGCAAAAACATGCAGAACATTTACGAAGTAAAATACCAAATTATGCTGCTTATGAATCTGATTTTAAAAATGAAACCTTATTAAATTGCGGAATAATTGGAGGAAATATTGCCGTCATTCGCCCTTTTATCGAGGAATTGTGGGCTATCCATCTCCAAAATAATTCGGATAATGACACTCTCTTTACAGGCGATATGGGTGCTTTTAACTATTTGGTTAGAACTCGATATCATCAAAAGGTGATTCATGGGAGTCCTGTAAATACTGTATTTAAAAGTTATACCGAAGATAAATCATGTTGGTTCAAACACAAATAGATTATCTTTCTTTTATCATATAAAGATTTAATTTTGAATTTCATCCTAATGGATATTCCGTTTGATATACTATTAAGCTTATGAAAACACATTCAGATTGATTATTTTCTGTATTTTAGTGTTTATAAGTTGTTGTAAACCATGGAAAAACATTGTCTCGATTGTGGTCAAAATATTATTGGCAGAGCCGATAAGAAATTTTGTGATGATCAATGTCGCAGCAATTACAACAACCGTTTAAGGGCTGAGGATCAAACCACGATTAAGAAAATCAATCATATCCTTTTGAAGAATAGAAAGATTTTAAATGAGTTAAATCCTGAAGGGAAAGTAAAAGTAACCAAAAGTAAATTAGAGAAAGATTTTCAATAATTAAGCTCATGTCTTCTAATAGCAAGTTGAACCTAATGATCTTGGCACATTATATATTTTTAACTATATTTGAATTCAGCTGAAAAGCTATCCGTAATTTACAGGCATAATAAATTTGCCAATTGTTTTTCTCAAAACAAATAACTATGAAAAATATTTTTTTATTAATTGGAGTAATCCTCATTTTATTTGGTTGCAAGAAAACTGAGATAATACGAGTTCCTATAACCCATTCTTGGCTTTCGGACTCTTCTCTATTTAGCTATAATAAAATAATCCTATCATCTGTTAAATTAGATGATATAACCTTAGCTGTTTTCAATAAACAGAAATTAACTTACATCAATAGCAATCAGTTAAATCAACCAACAAACGGTGCCTATCTTTCAGCTGGTTTTGGAGGAAGTAGTTATGGAAGCTTAGTGCCCTTGTCTTTATCGCAAAAGATTGGGGTTTTTCCACTTGATAAAAATAATTTAAGAGTATTTTCTAATGTTAATCCAGTTTCTAATTATGGGGGATTTACTTTTAATCCATCTTATTCAAACTCTATAACCTCTATAAAGGAACTTCCTTTACCAACAAATGGGGGTGGATATTCAATTATTAAAGACAAATATATTTTGGTACCTTTTGAAATAGATTATGTAAATAAAATTGCTAAATGTAACTTGTTAAGGGTTGATCCTGTAGATGGATTTCAAAACTCTGTGAAATTGGGGAATTTTAAAGAGATTAATCTGATTCCACCCACCTCTACGATGGGCTTTAGTTCTGGTGGATATTATTCTTTCAGTTATAAAGATAAATTCTTTTTATCCCTCGCAAGCCAGTTTTTCCGAATAGATACGTTAGGGAATGTTAAAGCATATGGTTATGGTCCGTTACCCACACGAAATGCAGGTGTTAGGCAGTTATTTAACATTGGGGATCTTCTTTTTGCAACCACCATTTCTGATATTCTAGTTTCAAATGATTTTGGTGAAACCTGGTCTGTATTTTTGAGTGGTCCAAATCAAGTATATTTAGGACTAAACTATCAAAATTTAGGAAATGAATTATTTGCATACAGCAATGCGCAGATTTGGAAAGTTACACTTAGCGGTAATTCTTTAAATTTTGTTGAATTAGATAATGACGGATTAGAAACAAATCAGATTACCGGAATTAATAAGGTGGGTAAGTATGCTTTTATTTCAACTTTGTCTGGATTATTTTATAGAGATACCGCAAGCTTAAATACTCCAAGGAAATATTAAACTTCTTTTTCTTTCCTAATTATTATAAATTAGCTAAAAGCATTTATAAGCTTATGGAAAAACATTGTCTCGATTGTGGTCAAAAGATTATTGGCAGAGCCGATAAGAAATTCTGTGATGATCAATGTCGCAGCAATTACAACAACCGTTTAAGGGCTGAGGATCAAACCACGATTAAGAAGATCAATCATATCCTTTTGAAGAATAGAAAGATTTTAATTGAGTTAAATCCTGAAGGGAAAGTAAAAGTAACCAAAAGTAAAATGGAAAAGGCGGGTTTTAATTTCGCTTATTTTACACATATTTATGAAACTGCAAAAGGTGCTCAATACAAATTTTGTTACGAGTTCGGCTATCTGCCTATAGAAAACGATTATTTCCTAGTGGTAAAAAGTAATGATATTTAAACCCTTAGAAAAAGATTGTTATTCCTCATACAATTTCAATCTGCTTTTTAAATCTATTGTTTCTTGTTGTAAGTTTTGAATACGGTCTACTAAATGAAAAATGGTTTCGATACCTGCCGCGTTAATTTCCAACTCTTGATGTAAACGCAACATTTTTTCTAGATTTTTCAATTTATTTTCATGTATGCAGGGTGATTCCTGAATTTCGATCACTTCTATTAAACCTGTTTCATTAAGCTGTTGAAACAAGGTCATTTCTATTTCGTAATGCCTACAAACAGTACTTAAAGCGATATAATTTTCTTGGCTCATGATTTTCTTAGATTAGAAAGTTGAGTAAATAATTCTTTTTCTTCTGTGGTTAAATCTTTTGGTAAAGTGAGTTCATAAGTGATGATTAAATCACCAAATTCTCTATCCTTTTTATAAACGGGAAATCCCTTTCCTTTTAATTTTATTTTGGTTCCGTTAGGTGTTTCTGGTGTGATTTTTAATTTTACTTTTCCGTCAAAAGTATTCACCATCAATTCTCCACCCAATAAGGCTAAGTATAAATCCAAATTAACGGTTTCGTATAAATTATCACCATCTCTTTTAAATATAGGATGATTTTGAATAGAGAAACGAATGCTTAAATCTCCTTTTGGACCGCCATTTACGCCATCTCCACCATAACCTTTGATCTTAATTTCTTGTCCATCTTTTACACCTGCAGGAATGGTCAATCTGATGTTTTTTCCGTTAACTGTGAGCGTTCGTTTATGGGTTTCATAAACATCTTTTAATTCTAATTGAAGCTCAGCATTAAAATCCTGACCTCTAAATTTAGATTGGCCGCCAGCTCTTCCGCGAGAAGCGCCTCCAAACATTGATTCAAAAAAGTCGGTATAATCGGCACCGCCAAAATCACCGCCACCGCCATAGGATTGACCACCAAATGGATTTTGTTGTTGATTGCGACTAGAACCCTGTTGCTGACCTGCTTTTTCGAACTGCTCGGCATGTTTCCAATCTTTACCGTATTTGTCATACTTTATACGATTTTCAGGTTTACTTAAAACCTCGTTGGCTTCATTTACTTCTTTGAATTTTTTTTCGGCTTCGGTATCATTGGGATTCACATCCGGATGATATTTTCGGGCCATTTTACGGTAAGCCTTTTTGATATCACCTTCAGATGCACTTTTATCAATACCTAAAATTTTATAATAATCTATAAATTCCATTGAATACGTTTTACGTCACAAAAATGTGATCATATTTAACTGTTTACTACTAATATTATACCAATATAGCTATACCACATTAAAAAAACTTTCGTTTTCTATCCCAAGTAATTATTTATAGTTAATGCTATATTTTTAGCAGTTTTGGTCTTCATTTTTTAAAAATAAAAATTTACCGTTCAGTATGATGTTTAGCAAATTAAGAAACCTGGCATTTATCGCTTTATTAGGTTTTTCTCCAATTTTTTTACAAGCACAAACCAGTGTAACGCCAAAACCCAATTGGCAAAATTTAGATTTAACTAGCGATTCTACCTTTGGTATCAGTACCGAAAAAGCTTACCAAGAACTTTTAAAAGGCAAAAAATCACAACCCGTAATTGTGGCGGTGATCGATGGCGGTGTGGATATTACTCACGAAGATTTGAAATCAGTGATTTATGTCAATAAGAAAGAGAAAGCAGGAAACAAAAAGGACGACGACAAAAATGGTTATGTAGATGATGTAAATGGATGGGATTTTATTGGGGGTGATACTGCGGATGTTCATTATGATAATTTAGAGCTGACCCGTTTGGTAAGAGAAGGAAATGCAAAGTATACCAATGTAGATGTCACCAAACTATATGATAAAGAAAAGGGGGATTATCAAGTTTATCAGGATAGGAAAGCCGATTTGAAAAATCAGTTAATGGACGCACAAAATAATTTGCGTGGGATTATGGGTTTTGTAGGTGTTCTAAATCAGGTAGTGGAGAAAATCGGAAAAGAAAATCCAACATTGGCAGATTTTGAAGCATTTAAACCTGTTGGTCCGGGAGAGACTCAAATTAAAAAGGTGATGACGAATGTGATGCAAGAAGAAATTGACTTTAAAAAATTCAAAAAAGAGCAATTGGATGAGGCCATTGATCATTATGAGGTTTTGGCTAAATATCAGTTAAATGTTGATTATGATCCTCGTTCAATTGTTGGCGATAATTATAATGATACCTCTCAAAGATTTTATGGCAATGCTGATGTTACTGGTCCTGATGCTTTACATGGAAGCCATGTAGCTGGAATTATTGGCGCAGAAAGAGATAATAATTTAGGTATCAAAGGAGTTGCCGATCATGTCAGTATTTTGGTAATTAGAACTGTTCCTGATGGTGATGAGCGTGATAAAGACGTAGCAAACTCCATCAGATACGCGACTGATAATGGAGCAAAAGTTATAAATATGAGTTTCGGTAAAGGTTATTCCACAGATAAAAAAGCGGTTGATGATGCCGTAAAATATGCTATTTCTAAAGATGTATTATTGGTACACGCTGCAGGAAATGAAAATTCAAATACAGAGGAAGCCAATAATTTTCCAAACAGAAAATATGAAGATGGTGGAGTAGCTGATGCTTGGATAGAAGTAGGCGCTTCTGGTCCGGTTAACGACGAAACATTGAAGGCCTCCTTTTCTAACTATGGTAAAACAACGGTGGATGTTTTTGCTCCGGGTGTGAGAATTAATTCAACCGTACCCGGTAATAAATATATCGAAGAAGATGGAACCAGTATGGCTTCTCCGGTAGTTGCTGGTTTAGCGGCTTTAATCCGCTCTTATTATCCAAAACTTACCGCTTTACAAGTGAAAGACATCATTATGAAATCTGTGGTAAAAGTGAATCATGAGGTTACTATTGCGAAAGGCGAAACAATTAAAGAAATACCTTTTAGTGATTTATGCTTATCAGGAGGAGTGGTAAATGCTTACAATGCTTTGAAAATGGCAGATAGTATTTCTAAAAGCCTTTAGAGAATTTGTTTGTTACATTGTCCTAGTCGAAATGTAATTAATTTAAGAAAGCCTCATTTTATGAGGCTTTTTTATGCTTTATAATTTGAAAATCTTCGGTAAGGTTTGCGTAGATTTTTATGAAATAAAATCATTTTGCTGAAGTTTTTTAGCAATTTGGACTTACTAATTAACAAAATTAAATTCTTTAAATATTTCAAATGACAAGCATTGTAGATCAATTTTCGCTAAAAGGTAAAGTAATTGTAGTTACAGGTGGGACGGGAGTTTTGGGTGAATCTTTCGTGAAATCAATTTCATCAGCAGGTGGTAAAGTGGTTATTTTAGGTAGAAAAGCTGAAGTTGCCGAAGCAAGAGCTAAAGAAATTAACGAAAATGGAGGCGATGCATTTGCTGTTGTTGCAGATGTTTTAGATGAGGCATCTTTGATAAAAGCTAAGGATTTGATTCTTGAAAAATATGGAAAGATTGATGGTTTGGTAAATGGAGCAGGTGGAAATATGCCCGGTGCCGTTGTAGAACCTGATGCTTCTGTATTTAATTTGGACATGCCAAGTTTAGAAAAAGTAATGAACTTGAATCTTTTTGGAACCATCAAGCCCACTCAAATATTCGGACAAGAAATAGCAAAAACAGGTAAAGGAAGTATTGTAAATATTTCATCAATGAGTGCGCAACGCGTAATTACCAAATTTTTGGGTTACAGCATCGCTAAAATCGCAATTGATGGTTATACCAAATGGTTTGCAGTAGAATTGGCGAATAGATATGGCGATCAAATCAGGATGAATGCAATTGCGCCAGGTTTTTTCTTAACCGAGCAAAACAGAAATTTATTAACCAATCCTGACGGAAGTTTTAAAGAGCGTGGACAATTAGTAGTTAAACAAACGCCTTTCAGCAGATTTGGAACTCCTGATGAATTAGAAGGGGCATTAATTTACTTATTAAGCGATGCTTCTAAATTTGTAACCGGAACCATCATTAATGTAGATGGAGGTTTTGCTACCTTTTCTGGAGTATGAAAAGAACAAGGAATTAAGAATTATTTACACCCATTGCATATAAAATGATGTTGACGGCAAATTTGGTATTGTCTTCTGCTAAAAATCGTTTATTTCTAAAATCATAATCCCACTCACAACCGTAATCTTTATTGCTATATAATAATCCTATTCTTCCATTCACTTCAATCGATTTTAAATAATCGTGAACGAGGTCATCGCCCCAGCCGTTTAATTCAAACGAAGTGGTAGGTGGCCCCTTTTTAAACTCAAAAAAAGAAGAATAGATAGCGTGATTATTCGGTATTTTCTTTAATGCTGTCGCACCGAAAAGACTGTTAATTTGTGCTTCAAAAGATTTAGCAAAAAGTCCATCTATATCATGATTGCAATCATCCACAAAAACAAAACCCCCGTTTAAAACATAACTTTTAAAATTTTTGGCTTCCTGCTGTGTAAACTGAACCAATTTATGTCCGCTTAAATAGCAAAAAGGAAAGTTGAATAGCTCGCTACTTGATAGAGAAACTACTTTTTCTTCCGATTCGAGCGGAATAGTGGTGTATTCCAAAAGAGAGTTTAAAACATTGGCAGGCATACGCTGGTCAGTGTCCCAATCGCCACTTGTATATTTTAATCTTGCAAAAGTGAACTTAGCTCCCTTCATTTCTCTAAATTAAAGCAAAATTTATATCGAACTGATTTTAAAGTTAAATAATCTGTAATTTTTTTGATATTTTTTTGAATAGTTCAAAAAACTAAAAGATTGCCGCTATATTGAAACTAATAATTTAAGAACGTAAACTAACATCATTTAGCCTTGGAACATACCGAAACTGAAGTAAAATTATTGATCGGAAAGCTGTCGTTACTAAAGTCTGAAATTCAGAAAGTGATTGTAGGACAGGATATCATTATTGAAGAAATGCTGGTGGCATTAATGGCAGGTGGACATTGTTTATTAGAAGGCGTTCCAGGGCTTGCTAAAACTTTAATGGTGCGTACGCTATCTCAGGCTTTAGATTTATCTTTTAGAAGGATTCAGTTTACTCCAGATTTAATGCCCACAGATATTGTTGGGACAGAAATTTTAGAGGAAGATCATGCTACTGGAAAGCGTTTTTTTAAATTCAATAAAGGTCCTCTTTTTGCCAATATTGTTTTGGCAGATGAGATTAACCGTACGCCACCAAAAACACAGGCTGCATTATTAGAGGCCATGCAGGAATTTGAGGTGACTTATGGTGGTCAAACCTATCCTTTAGACCGTCCTTTTTTTATTTTGGCGACTCAAAATCCAATTGAACAAGCTGGAACTTATCCTTTGCCAGAAGCACAATTAGATCGGTTCCTCCTGTACATTAAAATTGGCTATCCTTCTCAAGAGGAAGAGATCAGAATTTTAAGTAATACTACAGGAACTAAAAAGGAAAAAGTTCAAGCAGTAATTAATGGTGAAGAAATTAAAAAGTTACAGACTTTAGTAAGAGAAGTCAGCATCAGCGACGAACTGATCACTTATGTTAGCCACATTATTAGAGCAACAAGACCTGACACCACAACTATAAATTATGTGAAAGAGTGGGTGAGGTGGGGTGCTGGGCCAAGAGCTGGGCAAGCGCTCATTCTAACTGCAAAAGCCAGAGCATTGTTTTACGGAAGATATGCAGTAACCATGGATGATTTGCATGCAATGGCTTTCCCTGTTCTAAGACATCGGGTTTTAATGAACTTTAAAGCAGATGCAGAAAATGTATCGGCAGATGATGTGACCAAAGAGCTGTTAAAAGTGGTAGAAAGAATAAAAGTGAAGGTTTAGAGGGTTTTAATTGATGGATTTTAAGTAAAAAGTAAAAGAAGTATTTTACGATCAACCACCTAATCAACTAACAATCTAACCAAATGAGTAAACTCTTAGATCCCAAAATATTAATGGCTATTAAAGAGCTTTCATTGGCGGCAAAAACCACCATTGATGGATTTATGAGTGGCATTAATAAAAGCACCATCAAAGGGGCGGGGCTCGAGTTTAGCCAATATCGAAGTTACCAACCAGGAGATGATTTGCGTTCGTTGGACTGGAAAATGTTTGCCAGATCAGATCGCTATTATATTCGAGAATCTGAGGTGGAGACCAATATTTCTATTCGATTATTGATAGATGCTAGTGCCTCCATGAATCATAGCGATGGTGATTTCAAGAAAATTGACTATGCCCGATATCTAGCGGCATCCTTATCTTATTTAGGAAATTTACAAGGCGATGCTATTGGCTTATACGTATTTAATGATGATGGTATTTTTTCTATGGCAGCCAAGCAGGATTTCCAACATTTAGCCAGACTTTTTTATCAATTAGAGCAGATTAAACCAGAGGGACATTTCACAAAACCCATCTATCATAAAGAATTATTTGCAGGGAGTCAGAAAAGGGAATTGCTGATTTTTATAACTGATTTATATGAAGAAAATGAAGAGATTTTCCAGCTTTTAGATACCTTAAATACCTTAAGGCATGAGGTGGTTGTTTTTCAACTGATGGCCAGAAATGAGTTGAATCTTGATTTCAAAGGTTATTCTAGTTTTGAGGATTTAGAGTCAGGTAAGACTTTACAAATAGATCAGGCTACAGCCAGAAAAACTTATCAGGAAGGCTTAAAAGCCCATCTCGAAAATGTAAGGGTGAAGTTGTTAGATCGTAATATTTATTACCGCCTATTATGTACAGACGAACCTTTAGACCAGGCGTTAAGAGATTTTCTAAAGCAACGAGAGAAGTCTTTTAGTTAGATGGACGGTTAATTGATTAGATTGTTGGTTGGTTAGATGGTTAGATGGTTAG
>JACMOI010000126.1 GCA_014378105.1 Pseudopedobacter sp. | reverse complement strand
ATATAATTATAAGGCAGTGGAATTAAAGTACTACCTTGAATTAAGCTGTCAGGTTTCCGCTCTAAAACTTTCCAAAGCTGTTTGATATGATTTTTAACTCCATAAGTAGATTGAGTAGATTTAGGAAGCTCAAAATTTTGCTGAACAAAGTCTTTAAAAGAAAAACCAGCCTCATCTTTTGTTTGATGATACGCCTTCATAATTTCTTCTGGAGCTTTAATAGGTACCTAATCCTCATCCAAATCAAAAAAACTGTCTTTTAAATCATCAATTTCCCTTCTATCTTTTTTTGTTGGTCGCCCAGTTCCGCTATCTCTTTTTAAAAGCGGTGAATGAAACATAGACTTGAATTTAGCGGTCTCTTCCGGAGGAGTTAGATCTTCATAAGCCAGTATTGCTTTCTTTGCATCTACTCGAGAAGTTAAGAGATCAAGAACTTTGATGGTCTTTTTCTCAATTGCTTTAGAAACCTGATAAACCTCTCCTACTTTCACCTCATAACTCGGCTTAATATTGGTCCCTTCTTTCTTCACTCTACCGGCTCTACAAGCATCAGTAGCTAAAGAACGGGTTTTAAACAACCTGATAGACCATAAATATTTATCGATTCTTGATTTTTCTGCCATAATCTCTTCAAAAATAAAGCAAAATTTAAGGTAAAAGGTAAAAAAACCTTTAATTTGCACCAAAATTACAATTATGATAGCCGAACTAAAAAAAGCCGTTGAAGAGGCGTGGGAAGATAGAAACCTATTAAACTTTAAAGAATATAGAGACCATATTGAACGTATTATTTACCGTTTGGATGTTGGTGAATTGCGTGTGGCTGAACCCATTGGGAACGTTTGGCATGTAAACGATTGGATTAAAAAAGCAGTAATTATGTATTTTCCTATTCGTGAGATGGAAGAAATTAAAGCTGGCCCCTTTGTGTTTTATGATAAAATGAAGCATAAAACAGACTTTAAAAAACAAGGTGTACGTGTGGTTCCTCATGGCTTGGCTCGTTATGGTGCTTATTTAGCCAAAGGAGTGATCTTGATGCCCTCTTATGTAAATATTGGTGCTTATGTAGACGAAGGAACAATGGTAGACACCTGGGCAACTGTAGGTTCTTGTGCTCAGATTGGTAAAAATGTCCATTTAAGTGGTGGTGTTGGAATTGGTGGAGTGTTAGAACCTATCCAAGCCGCACCGGTGATTATCGAGGATAATTGTTTTATTGGTTCGAGAGCGATTGTTGTAGAAGGCGTAAGGGTGGAGACTGAAGCTGTATTAGGAGCAAACGTTGTATTAACTGCTTCTACCAAAATTATTGATGTAACCGGACCTGAGCCAATTGAATATAAGATGGTTGTACCTGCTCGTTCAGTGGTAATTCCTGGTTCTTACACCAAGAAATTTCCTTCTGGTGAATATCAGGTACCTTGTGCTTTAATCATTGATAAGCGTAAAGAATCAACTGATAAAAAGACTTCTCTTAATGATGCTTTGAGAGAAAATAAGGTAGCTGTTTAAATGAAGTTATAGGTTGTAAGTAATAAGTTTTAAGCGATTAGCTTAAAACTTATTACCTAAAACTTACCACCTAAAACCTAAAAAATGAGAATCGGATTCGAAGCTAAAAGAGCATTTAAAAACTTTACAGGTTTAGGCAATTATGCCCGTTCTGTTATTCAAATCCTAGCTACTCATCATCAAGAAAATCAGTATTTTATTTATACCCCCGATAAAGTAAAAAACAATAGAACTAATTTCCTATTCGAACTTCCAAATACTTTAATTAGATCAGCTCCTACCAAATTTTTAAAATCTTATTGGCGAAGCAAAGGGGTTGTAAAAGATTTAAAAAAAGATGGTATCGAACTTTATCATGGTTTAAGTCATGAAATCCCAAGCGGATTAAAATCTGCAGGTATTAAATCTGTAGTCACTATTCATGATTTAATTTATTTAAGATTTCCTAATTATTTTAAATGGATGGATCGTAAAATTTACGATTCAAAATTTCGATCGGCTTGTGAAAATTCCAATAAAATCATCGCGATAAGCGAACAAACCAAAAAAGATATTATTCATTTTTTTGGAATCAATGAAGATAAAATAGAAGTTATTTATCAAGGATGTGACCCTATATTTTATGCTCAGCAAAGTGAGAAAAAATATAACGAAGTAAAATTGAAATATCATTTACCAAACGAATTTTTACTTTGTGTTGGTACGGTTGAAACCAGGAAAAATCAAATCCTGATTTTGAAAGCGTTACAGCTACTCCCTAAAAATATTCATTTGCTTTTGGTTGGCAAAACTACTCCT
>JACMOI010000125.1 GCA_014378105.1 Pseudopedobacter sp. | reverse complement strand
GCCCCTTTTCCATATTTTGATCCAATAAAATGATGAATACTTTTAAAGCCGCCATTCAATCGCATTTTATAAATCACTAAACCAGCCACCAAAAACGATAGGTAATAAGTAGCATAAGAAACCACACCCACAATTCCGAAACTCAAACCTAGGTTAGCCACATTGGTGATGGATTTAGCAAAAATCCAACTGATGACTAAACTACTGGTAAGTAGTAGTGCATTGGGTTGTTTATCATTTTTACTTCCGTAAAAAAAATCTCTAGTGGTTTTGGCAATGGGTGCCAAAGCAAAAATTAAAATGCTTGACAGTAAAATAAAACCCCATTGCAGGTAAGTGACTGTATTGTGCGCCATTTTAGTTATTCCACCAAACTTTTGTATTGATGCTATTATTGTTCGTTGACGTTGCCGCTGCTTTGTAATTGTCGACATTTAATGTGGATTCTTCCTGAGGATAAGGCATTCTCACTGGATATAAGCCACTATTTCTACTAGCCTGTACTGGTTTTAATACAGGAAATCCAGTTCTTCTGTATTCTATCCAAGCTTCATAACCATTCAAGTTATTCGGAATCCACTTTTGTGTGATGATTAATTTCAATGCATCTGGTGAAAGAGGATCAAATAATGCAGGCCCGGCAGTTAAATAAGTGGCAGGCATGGCGACATTCCAATAGGCAAATCCCTGAGTAACGGCTAAATCATACAAAGTTTTAGCTGTTGCCGAGATATATCCTTTTTGAGCAGCTTCTGCCAAAAAGAAATTTGTTTCCCATGCCGTTATGTAGTTAAATTTCAAATTCGCACCATTCTCTCTAAAGATAGTTCCTGTTAAACTATAATTAGAAACACTTACTGGTGTTGCAGCAGCATCAGGACCATTTACTAAGCCGATATAATTTGTCGCGTTTGCCGCAGTAGGACGATAGAATAAGGAAAGCCGTGGGTCGTTATAGCCCTTCAAAATTTCCTCCGCAGTTTTAGATAAAATGTACAAGCTATAATCTCCAACTCTGGCAGTGGTTATTCTGAAATTATTAGGAGCCGTAGCAGAAAATTGAAAAACAGCATTATTTGTATTCGCTCCGATATAATTTCCTGCCGAATAAATGGCTTGTAATTGTGATTTCACATCTACTTTTCCAGAAATACGCATTAAGTATTTGATACGAAGTGAATTGGCAAATTTTATCCAGTTTTGTAGGTTGCCGCTGTAGATAATATCACCATCTAATTTTGTGGCTCCATTATAGGCAGTCATTGCTGTAATAGCATTTTCCAGATTTTTTAGAATTCCGTTTGCGCCTTGATAGATGTCTTCTTGTTTATCATACTTTGGTGTATAGATATCTGATTTTCCTTTCAGCGCTTCACCATAAGGAACATCACCATATAAATCAGTTAATGCGGCAGTCATGTAAGCTTTCATCACCAAAGCCGGCCCTTTATACACTGCAAAGGTGGGGTTACTATTCGCCTTCTGTAAAACAATCTCATTATCCCGAAGGTTTTTGTACATGAAAGGCCAAGGATTTCCCGCGTATAATGGTTCTGCTAGAGCATGTCTGTCGAAATTATTGAAATCTATCATGGTGAAGTATTGACCTAATAAATTCCCAGCATCAAAAGCTTCGAAGGACATTTGTTCGCCATAATCAAATAAAATCTTTCTAAATAAAAGAGAAGGCTGCGCATCTATTGGAGAGTTTGGATTGGTGTTGATTTCACTCAAATCTTTGGTACACGATGCCAATCCTAAAGTTGTTATGAATATGATTATATATTTTTTCATCACTAGTTTATTAAAAATTAACACCTAAACTCAAACCAAAACTTCTAGCACTTGGGTATGACATGTCTTCTGTCCCGTTTAAAAACTTATTACCTTGTACTGCCAACTGCTCCGGATCGAAATGCGGAATTTTTGAAATCGCAAAAACGTTTTTTCCAATAAAAGATAGCTTTAGACTTTGTACATTTTTTAGAAATGTTTTGGCAAGCACAGCTTTACTAAAAGTATATCCCAAATTAAACTGGCGAAGCTTTAAATAAGAGTCGTTATAAACGCTGTTCTCTTCGTGGTTACGATCGTAAAACTGACGGTAGTAGCTCTCTGCCGAAATTTTCTTGGTGTTTTGAACATAAACTGGATTTGTGGCAGTGCCTGTATTCATCACCGCATTAAAAGCTAAACCTTCTGTTGGGCGGTATTCTGTTTCTTTTAACTGTCCGGCTACTCCGGCTAATGCCAAAGTTCTAGAAACTAAAATTCCGCCTTTTCGCCAATCTAAAAGAAAGCCAAAATCGAATTGTTTATATCTAAAAGAGTTGCTAAAACCTAGCATAAAATCAGGATTATAGTTTCCTAATTTCTTTAGCTTATTATCTGCAACTAAATTTCCATTGTTATCTACAATAAATTTTCCGTCTGCATTTTTCACGTAGCCATCGCCCCAAATATCTCCTATTTTCCCGCCTTCGGTAGCGATGTAATAAACCGTTTGGTTAGGGCTATCATATACTCTAGCGTAAGCCAAAGTGAGTTGTTTTGCACCATTAGGTAAAGATTCTACAGTGGATGTATTGGTGCTAAAGTTGGCAGAAACGTTCCATCTAAAGTTTTTGCTCAAAATTGGGGTTCCAGTTAAGATCAATTCTACCCCTTTAGACCGTACTGAACCCCCATTGGTCACTCTTTGGGCATATCCTGTGGAAATGGATACGGGTAAGGATAAGATTTGATTTTCCGTTAGGGCATTGTAATAGGTGGCATCAATACCTAAACGGTCACTAAAGAAACGGATGTCAGCCCCGAATTCTGCCGATTTTGTTTGCTCTGGTTTAAGGTTAGGGTCAGATATAATGTTTTGGTCAGATAGTGTAGGGCTGCTGTTATAAGGCGTAGCCGGAACAAATGCGCCAGCAGTTTGATAAGGGTCGGTATCATTTCCAATTTGCGCATAACTTGCTCTAAGCTTCAAAAATGACACTTGTGGAACTTTAACCAATTCTGAAAGCACCAAGCTTCCAGAAACTGAAGGATAAAAGAAGGAGGTATTTTTAGTACTAATTGGTGTTGCCAATGCGCTAGACCAGTCGTTTCTTCCAGTTATGTCTACAAACAAGTAGTTTTTGAAACTGAACTTTGCGATTCCGTAGGCGCTATTGATTCTTTTCTTGCTTGCAAAAGTGAAAATCTCTAATGGGGTTGCTGCATTGGCTAAAGTGAATAAGGCAGGTTGTGCTAATGCGGATGTTTGTGTTTGGTTACTTTTGAATTGCTGATTCATTTGATTTGCTCCCAATGAGATATCAAAACCAAAGTCATTGATTTTTTTGGTATAATTCAATAAAACATCGGTATTAATTTCTCTAAAAAATACACTATGCTCTGCATAAGCGCCATTTTTAAAACGATTGGTGCTGTAATTTCTCAATAACCTTCTGCCTTCATTGCTGTAATCCATACCACCTCTTAGCTGTACAAATAGGTTAGGTAACAAATCGTATTTCAGGGCAATATTTCCAAAAATACGATCACGATTTAGCTCATTTCTATTTTCTTTTAAAATGAAATAAGGATTATCAAAATAGGTGTAGTTATAAGAGTAATTTCTTAGACCTTCCAAACCCGGTTGCCAGTAGTTTTTTAAAGCCTCAATGTCTAAAGAGCGAGGTAACCAAGCCAATAAGCCATATTGCAAATTTTCAGAACCGTATCCACTAGAGGGGCGGTTATTACTTTTTGCGTTCTGATAAATGATAGTTGATTTAAAATTGAGCTTGGTTACGGGTTGAAAATTAAGATTAGCTGAAACATTCTTCCTCAAATAATCGACACCTGGAATATACGATTGACTGTTTAAATCGGTATACGATAGGCGGTAATTTCCTTTATCGTACTTGCCACTAAAAGCTAAATTGTTGATAAACGTTTTACCTGTTTCATAGAAATCTTTCAGGTTATTAGGATGTGAAATGAATGGAGTAGGAGTAATTGGAATGCCACTATACAACCCAACATCTCCACCTCTTACTATCCGGCCATCAGGTAAAGTAACAGGACTGTTGTATTGCGCAACTAAAGTTCCTTGGTCGAGTTTCGGCCCGTATGAATAAGTTAATACATCATTGACGCCGCCACCTAAACCATCTTTAAATGCAAAATTGCCACCATTACCTTGGCCGTAAGTATTCTGAAATTCAGGTAGTTTAAACGGGCTTTCAATAGAACTGGTAGAGTTGAAGCTCACCCCAAAACCTTCAGAATTGCTACCGTCTTTGGTGTTAATTAGAATAACACCGTTAGCCGCCCTGCTGCCATACAGTGCGGCAGCTGCAGCTCCTTTTAAAACAGAAACCGAGGCAATATCATCGGGGTTGATGTCCATCGCTCCATTTCCAAAATCTATCGCCTGGAAACTAGAAGGTGCTTCAACAGATCTGGGTACGATTTGATTATTATTAATTGGAATGCCATCGACTATAAAAAGTGGGTTATTGTTAGCAAATGAGCTTTCGCCCCTGATTACAATTTTTGAAGAAGAGCCTACACCGCTGGCACCTTGTGTAATGGTCACCCCGGCAACTTTGGCAGTAATGTTATCCAGAAAATTAACTGATTTTACTTCTGATATCTCTTTAGCCTGAATCTGCTGGACATTATAGCCCAAAGATTTGGTATCACGCTCTAAACCTAAAGCCGTTACTACGGTTTCATTTAATATTAATCCAGGGCTTAAGCTTACAGAAAGGTCTAATTGCCCATTTAAAGCCAACTCTTTAGTAGTAAAGCCAATATAGCTAAAAACTAAAATTGCGTTCTTAGAGTTTACCGTTAAGCTAAATTTTCCATCCACATTAGATGCAGCTCCGTTGGCAGTGTTTTTTTCTTTCACACTTACGCCAATCAGTTTTTCACCAGTTATCTGGTCAGTTATACTTCCTATTACCCTAGTTTGTGCAAAAGCAAAGTTCAAGAGCAAAAAGGAAAATGCAATCGTAAAGATTGATTTCATTCGATTTATGTATTAAATAAGAATTTGATTTATTGATGTTTTAGGAAGACTGGATAACTAAAGGGGGACCTCGATCAGTATTTTGAATGATGAGACCTCTATCCTCAGTCAGAAAATCAGTAGTAAATTCGATTTCTTCCGAGAGAATGTTAGATAATATTTTTTGTATTGTGGAGTGATGTGGTTGATTTAAATAAATATTTATGGCAATCTCATTATCTAAATCAATAAAAGTTTGAAGTAATTGATAATGGGCACCAAAAAGCTCAAAATTACTAATAAGCTGTTCATGAAATAAATGGCTCTGCCATTCCAGATTTTCTAATATTCCTTTATGAAAACTGTCTTTACTTACACTGATTAAATAAGAACCTCCATCAGAAGATGGACCTAAGGTTAGAATTTTAGCTTCTAAATTTTTTTGAGCTTGTAATAAATTAATGGCTGAAAGATGAGGGGTATCATCCCCAACGATAATTAGGTTTTCATACCCTAACTGAAAAATTCCTTCTGCAGCTCCTTTTATTCTTTCTCCAAAAGACTGTCCATAGGTTTTGCCATCACTGATGACATAAGCCAACCCCGATTGTTGGATCTCTCCTAAGGTTTTTTCAAATAAAACTTTCTGTACTGCCTTTTGCTTCCTCTTGTGGGAAGAGAAAAGCTTTTCACTCTCTAACTGAGTAGTGAAATATAAAATGCAGGTATTTTTAAATTGTGAATTCAAATTCTCGCATTAAAAATTAACAACAAGAAGCCGCAGCTTCGCCATTAGCAGTTTTCGTAAATGGTATTTTACCACCACAGCCTTCGTAAATACCGTAATGTGTATCCCATGTTCCATAAAAATCAAAAGCATCACGGTAACGGGTATCAAACAACATTTTATATGTATTCCCACAAACAGTCATCATTTTGCCTTTTGGAAAGTTATGATGGTCATCTAAATTGAATGAATGTGTTGCGCCATCAATAGTTCCTTTATAAGCTACGGCTTGTCCATAATCTTCACATTCACTTTCCAATCCATCTATTTTGAATAATCGGTAGGTTACCGAATATACTTTGATATCACCCATTAATGCTTCAATTTCATCATTTTCCACGCCAATAGGTTTATCTTCTACTACTCTTGGGTCGGTAAAACCAGCATTGTTAGCGTAGCTCAAGAAATCGTTCCAATACAGTGCACCACTAAGGCATTCGCCCCATAATATTGGATTATTTTGTAAGGTTTTAGGAAAGCGTCTATCTGCATAAACATCAGAAAAATACATTTCTCCCCCTTTTTTCAAAAGTTTAAAGGCATCGTTCAATACTTTTTGCTTATCAACAACCAGGTTTAAAACACAGTTAGAGATTATTAAATCGAAACTTTCTGGCTCAAAATCCAGTTCATCCAAACTTTCTATATTGCCTTTCACAAAAGACACATTTGATTTTGCATAGCCAAATTTCTCTCTGTGATATTCTAAATGCTTATTGGCAACTGCTAACTGTTCGCTAGTCATATCCACTCCAACCACAAATCCTTCTTCTCCCACTAATTGAGCAGCGATATAGCAATCTCGCCCGCTTCCTGAACCTAAATCCAGAATTTTTAAGTCTTTTAGTTGATCGGGTATGGTCAACCCACAACCATAATATTTATCTTGAACCTCGTCATGTACATTTCTTAATGCTTCCAAAATATGTTTTGGAGGAGCAGTTAGAGTGCAACAAGCAGTTGTTTTTAAATCAGAACTTTGTTGCAGTTCCTTGCCATAATAGTTTTGGACTTCTTCGTGAATGGTGTTAGACATATCTTTAATTTTAAGCAATCTCTCCTCCACAACTACTTCCCGCCCCGGCGGTACAGCCATAGCAATGGTTATTAACAATGATTTTACGGTTTAAAAGTTCCTCGAAATCAAAATCATCAATGTGCTTGGCTTTACCAGTAAATTTTAAATCCAGCATTTGATTAAAATCGCAATCGTACATAAAGCCATCCCAGCTAATGCTGATGGTGTTTTTGCACATTAATCCATCCAAAGTTGCAGGGTTAAATGCTCCAACCAACTCATGCATATAGTCTAAGTATTTGCCAGTTTCTAAAAGATAATCTAAGAATCTACTCACTGGTAAATTGGTGATGGCAAAAAGATTATTGAAAACGATATCGAACTTTCTTTTTAGCTGTCTCTTAAACTCCGCCTCCATAGATTTTTGGTCTCCAGGTAGATATGCGCCTGAAGGATTATATACCAAATCAATAATTAAATCGCTATCTTCTTGTCCATAACCTACCGCATTCAGCATTTTTAAAGCTGCAATTGAGTCTTCAAAAACTCCATCACCACGTTGAGCATCCGTACGCATGGCAGAAAAAGAAGGTAAAGAAGAAATCACATGAACATGATTTGCTTTAAAAAACTCCGGCAAATCATGATATTTTTTATTAGCCATAATAATAGTGAGGTTACATCTTACCATCACTTCCACGCCTGCCTTGGTACATTCTTCCACAAACCATCTGAAATGAGCATTCATTTCTGGTGCGCCACCCGTAATATCAACTTTTTTGAAATTATAGGTCTTAATCAAATAAAGACATCTTTCTAATGTTTCGAAAGACATGTTTTCTTCTTTTCTATCTGGTCCTGCATCCACATGGCAATGTGAACACGTCTGATTACAAAGTTTGCCGATGTTAATTTGAAAAATCTCTAGTTCAGAAACTTTAATTGCATCAACGTTTAAAGATTTTAGCTTTTTATGAAAATTTTCATAAGCACCATCATGGATATCTTTTTGAGATAAAACTTTTAATTGGTAAAAGTGATCACCCAATGCATTTCCAGAAGCCTTTAAAGATTTTGAAATTTGTTTAACACCCATAATTACATTGTTTTATCTTTAACATGATTCATCATTTGTACTCCAAAAACTAAGGTTGCACCTGCTTTAATGGCCGCAGCCACATGTACGGCCTCCATCATTTGCTCTTCATCAGCTCCCTTTTTTAGGCAGTCTGAGGAATAAGCATCAATACAATAAGGACATTGAACGGCATGGGCAACCGCTAAAGCAATTAGAGATTTTTCTCTAACGGTTAAAGCACCCTCTTTAAATACTTCGCCATAATATTCGAAAAATTTATCACCTAGTGGTTTTTGAAACTCGGTGATGTTTCCGAATTTTTTTAGATCTTCTGAATCAAAATAATTTGCCATGATAATTGTGTAATGTTTTTAATGATGCGAAAGCATTATTAAAAATTATGTACTAAAAAGATTTTGTTGGTTTTTTAAAATGAAAGCTATTTGCTCAGGCAAATAACGGTGGACCTTTTAAGAAGGCTCTGCTCACAAAAAAGAAATCAAGGATAAAAGGAGTTGTAGTTACCTTTAAATCTAATTTGAAATCTTGAATGATGTGGTGTAGAAATCTAATCACTGTATTTTTTGGATTTACAGCTGAAATTGCATTTGCCGAATCTAGATCTGTAAATAGCTCTAATTCTGTAATTGGAGAGTGATAAAGGCTTTTTAAATCTTTAAAGGTCTTTCTTTTTTGCCATTTGATATTTAAAAATGAAGCTCTAAGGAAAGAGTTTTTAGGAATGCCAATTAAATAAGCTCCACCATCCCGGGTTGGACCTAGAACCACGTTACCTTTTTCTGTTTCGAAAATGGCATTTTGAAGCTGATTCAAATTTAATTCAGGACAATCATTGCCAATACAGATGACATTTTCATAGCCTTTGGCGTATACCTCGGTAAAAGCGTTTGTAATTCTTTCACCAAATGTTTTACCTTTTTGATGATAAGTATCTATTAAGAAAGTGTCGGCAGAGGTTTGCGCTGCTAATGTGTAAAAATGTTGCGTTAAAGCAATAGATATTTTTTGGGTAGCTTTTTTTGATGAGATGGCTGACATATTTTTAGCCCTAGCCTCAAACTCTGGGAGATGCACAAAAAGTATAATAGCTGTTTTCGTCATTCTATAATTGCTTTCGTGTTTTAGTCAGCTTTAGATTTGTATACTTACAAATAAAAGTAAACATTTGTTTGACAATCTAAAGACATTTATAAATCTATATATGATAATATGTTCATATATTTGTATTGTTATGACAGAAACACTCACTAGAAATTTAACACCTGATAAATTAGAAAAAGCCGCTTTTATATTAAAAACGGTTGCTCATCCTCTCAGATTAGCTATTATTAACCTGCTAGATGTTCATCAGCAAATGAGTGTGAACGATATTTGCGAGCGGTTAAACAGTGAGCAATCCTTAATTTCTCATCATTTAACAAACATGAAAATCAAAGGATTATTAAAGGCAGATAAGCAAGGCGTACAAGTTTTTTATTCTTTAAAAGAGAAAGATTTGGTTAAGCTTTTGGATTGTATGGAAAACTGTAACTGTAATATGTAATGGTGGATTTTCACTTGTACCTCACCTATTTTCTGGCATTATTTATTGGCATTTCTTTAGGACTAACGGGCGGTGGAGGTTCCATTTTAACTGTTCCAGTTTTGGTTTATGCAGCTAAAATAGAACCCGTTATTGCAACAGCTTATTCGCTTTTTATTGTTGGATTAACATCCTTAGTGGGTGCGGGTAGCTATTACAAAAGGAGATTAGTTAACGTAAAGATGGCCATCATTTTCGCAATTCCGGCATTCATTACCGTTTGGTTAATGCGCAAATTTGTCATACATGCCATGCCTGATCTACTGTTTCAGGTTGGAAGTTTTACACTTACAAAGGATTTATTTTTAATGTTGTTTTTCGCATTCATCATGCTGATTTCGGGAGCAAAAATGGTATTTGGAGTAAAGAAGGAGATTAAAGAAAAGCAAGAAATAAAATATGGTTTAGTTTTGTTAAATGGTGTAATAGTTGGCGTTTTATCTGGTTTGGTAGGTGCAGGCGGAGGTTTCTTAATTGTGCCAGCTTTAGTTTTCTTTATGAGTTTGCCGATGCACAAAGCGGTTGGAACATCACTTTTAATTATTTCCATCAATTCATTAATTGGTTTTACAGGAGACATTTTAAACCTTCCTCAAATAGACTGGCAATTCTTATTGATTTTTTCATCCATCGCTTCAGCAGGGATTTTCTTAGGGATTTATTTAAACCAGTTTTTAAATAGTGAAAAGCTAAAAAAAGTATTTGGATATTTTGTTTTGGCAATGGCTGTCGTGATCATTTTTAAAGAATTGATATAATGCAGACACTCGCAGCTGAATTTTGGAACGAAAAATATCTCCATCAACAAACAGGTTGGGATTTGGGAGAAGTTTCTCCTCCAATCAAAAGCTATATTGACCAGATTGCTAATAAAAATTCAAGAATTTTAATTCCAGGTGCTGGACACGCTTACGAAGCTGTGTATTTATTAGAAAATGGATTCATTAATGTCACAGTTATTGATTTTGCAATCATGCCTTTAAGTAACCTGAAATTGAAATTGAAGGATATAAATACAGCGCATTACCATTTGATTCATGATGATTTTTTTAACCATGAAGGAGTATATGATTTGATTTTGGAGCAGACTTTCTTTTGTGCCATCCATCCTGAGTTACGTAAAGATTATGTAAAACATACCTATCAGCTATTAGCTCACAAAGGAAAAATTGCAGGCTTGCTTTTTAATAGCGCATTTCCGTTTGAAGGTCCACCGTTTGGTGGAAGCGAAGATGAATATAGAAAACTATTCAAACTGAAATTCGAGATTAAACTGATGGAACAAGCTCATAATTCGATAGAACCAAGAAAAGGTTCTGAATTGTTTGTGATTTTAAGTAAAAAGTAAAAAGTATAAAGATGCAAGACTCTCAAATCTCACGTCTAAATACGCAATACTAAGATTATGAAAATAGAACAAATTTACACTGGATGTTTGGCACAAGGTGCTTACTATTTAGAAAGTGATGGGGAAGCAGCAATTGTGGATCCGCTTAGAGAAACGCAGCCGTATATTCAAAAAGCAGCGCAGGCGGGGGTGAAAATTAAATATGTTTTTGAGACGCATTTCCATGCTGATTTTGTTTCGGGTCATGTGGACTTAGCTAAGAAGACAGGTGCTAAAATAATTTATGGTCCAACTGCAGTGACGGGTTTTAAATCGCATATTGCTACAGATGGCGAAGAGTTTAAAATCGGTAAAATGACCATTAAAGTGTTACACACACCTGGTCATACGCCAGAGTCAACCACTTATTTGTGTTCAGACGAAAATGGAAAACCTTATTGCATTTTCACTGGCGACACGCTGTTTATAGGTGATGTTGGTCGTCCTGATTTAGCACAAAAGTCTGCCGATACCACAGAAGAGGCTATGGCTGGGCAATTATATGATTCTTTGAGAGAAAAAATTATGCCTTTACCAGACGACGTAATTGTTTATCCAGCACATGGTGCTGGTTCTGTCTGTGGTAAAAATATGAGCAAAGAAACTTTCGATACTTTGGGTCATCAAAAGCAAACAAACTACGCTTTAAGTGATATCACAAGAGATGCTTTCATCAAAGAATTAACCACTGGAATCTTACCTCCGCCACAGTACTTTCCTAAAAATGCAAAAATGAATAAGGAAGGAATTGATGCGATAGATGAAATCTACGAAAGAGGCTTACACGCTTTAAGTCCGGATGAGTTTGAGACAGCAACCAATAAAACAGGGGCTTTAGTTTTGGATGTTCGCTCTCCTCAAGCTTTCGCTGAATCTTTTATTCCAAATTCAATTTTTATTGGTTTAGATGGTCAATTTGCACCTTGGGTTGGCGCTTTAATTACTGATTTGAAGCAGCAATTGCTCTTAGTGGTAGATGAAGGTAGAGAAGAGGAAGCCGTGAAAAGACTAGCTAGAGTGGGTTACGATTATACCATGGGTTATTTAAAAGGCGGAATCAAGGCTTGGAAAGCTGCTGGAAAAGAAGTGGATTCTATTAAAACGGTATCTGCTGATGAGTTAAGGAATTTAGCAGAAAAAGAAAAGCTAGAGGTTTTAGATGTGAGAAAGCCAGGTGAATACGATGCGGAACATTTAGAGTTCACGTTAAGCCGTCCGCTGGATTTTATCAACGATTGGACCAACGAATTTGATAAACAGAAGCCTTATTATTTGCATTGTGCTGGCGGCTACCGCTCCATGATTACCTCTTCGATTTTGAAAGCTCGTGGCTATGAAGAGGTGATCAATGTGGATGGTGGATTTGCAGCTTTAAAAAGTGCTGGTTTTGAAACTACGGATTTTGTTTGTCAGAGCAAGAAAATGAAAGTTTAAAGATGGAAGAGTCAAATAAGAAATCTCATTGGGATAACATCTATAAGACTAAAAAGTTGGAGGATGTGAGTTGGTATCAACAAACACCGAAAACGTCTTTGGTTTTTTTGAAAGAGTTCAATATTCCTAAATCTGCAAAAATAATTGATATAGGAGGCGGAGATAGTTTGTTGGTGGATCATTTACTGAAACTTGATTATACTGATATTACTGTTCTTGATATTTCTGCAACCTCATTAGAAAGAGCTAAGGAGAGATTAGGTGATGATGCTTTAAAAGTTAAATGGATAGTCGCCGATATAGCAGATTTTAAGCCTAATGAGCAATATGATTTTTGGCATGATAGGGCCGCTTTTCATTTCTTAACAGCGGAAAATGAGGTAGATCATTATATTCAGGCGGCAAAGCAAGGGATTAAAGCTGATGGTGTTTTAGTATTAGGAACTTTTTCAGAATCGGGGCCTAAAAAATGCAGTGGGATAGAAATTAAGCAATATTCAGAAGTATCTATGACTCATAAATTAAAGAGTTTTTTTAAAAAAGTAAAGTGTATAAATGTTAATCACGAAACCCCATTTAGCACTATTCAAGAGTTTGTGTTTTGTAGTTTTAGAAAGTTAGTGGTATAAAAATTATGTTAGAAATCATCAGGCAACCTTGGCCTTGGTACGTGGCCGGAGTATTAATTGGATTAACCGTACCCGCTTTATTGTTGATAGGAAATAAATCATTTGGAGTGTCATCATCATTGCGACACATTTGCGCAGCTTGTATGCCTTCAAAAATTCCATTCTTCAGTTATGATTGGAAAAGAGAAATTTGGAATCTGTTCTTTGTAGGTGGAATTTTGATTGGAGGTTTCATTGCTGTACAGCTTTTATCTAATCCAGAACCTATTCGAATTGCAGAAAGTACGAAAGCACAATTAACCGCTTTAGGCGTAAAGGACTTTAGCGGATTGATGCCAAACGACATTTTCGGTGTCGATCAAATCTTTACTTTAAAAGGGTTGATTTTTATGGTTTTTGGAGGTTTTATGGTAGGCTTTGGAACGCGTTATGCTGGTGGTTGTACATCCGGACATGCCATTATGGGCTTGTCAAATTTACAGCTCCCATCTTTAATTGCCACCATCAGTTTTATGGTTGGAGGCTTTATCTCCACCTGGATTTTATTACCCTACATTTTTAAATTAATAGCATAATGGACGAAGTAGAAGAATTTGTGATTGAGCACCCTTTGGAGTGCGAAGCACCAAATGACCAAATCAAAAAAGAAAGCTTATTCTCCAATATGAAATATTTGATTCTTGGAGTAGCATTCGGAATCGTATTTGTAAAAGCTGAAATTATTTCTTGGTTCAGGATTCAGGAGATGTTTAGGTTAGCCGCTTTTCACATGTACGGGGTGATTGGAACTGCTGTTGTGGTTGGGGCAATTTCAATTTTCCTCATCAAGAAATTTGACATCAAAACTATTGAAGGGGAGAAAGTAGTTTTTCATCCTAAGACTTTCAACAAAGGACAAATTTTCGGTGGTTTGATCTTCGGTTTAGGTTGGGCAATCACTGGCGCTTGTCCTGGACCCTTGTTCGCACAAATAGGTAGTGGATTTTTAGCAATCATTGTCACTTTATTAAGTGCCATTGCTGGGACTTGGTTTTATGGAAAGTTTAGAGATCAATTACCGCATTAAAAAAAGCCGAAATACCAAACAGAGTATTTCGGCTAAAGTAAATTTTAATGTTGAATAATAATTTGTTTTTTGAGGGTCTGTTTACCTTGCAAAATATGCAGATAGTAGGTGCCATTAGCTATTTTACTTACATCCAATATAATTTCATTAGCCGCTGTTTGATTGACTCCAGAAATCAAGACCTTTCCTTCTTTATCAAAAAGTTTAGTACTAAAATCGATTTTTTCTTTTGTAGTATACACGTTATTTTTTGCAGATGGATCATTATAGCTAACCGTTAATGTACTGGATGTAGGGTTGGGTGAATAACTAAAACTTCCACTACAAGGTGCATCATACCACATGTAAGTTTGTTGTGAATTACCGCATAAGCCCACTGCTTCTACACCCACATAATAACCTGTACCGCAGGGCATAATTGATTGGCTAATGACCACCGTATTAGTGGTGCTTGTTGCCACCTGATTTCCATTCAAATACCAAACATAGGATGTTGCCCTTGAAACTTCATTGCAATAAAAAGTTACCCTACGTGGGGGCACATCATAAGCTACCTGTAAGTTTTGGGGTTTGGCAGTTCCAATTTGGATAGATGATTTAGTGATAGCGATATTACCACATGACGAAGAGATTAGAGCCGTTAAGGTAAATATTCCGTCACTCAACCTATTGGCATTAACTGAACTTCCTGATGGATTCAAACTAATGATACTGGAAGGGTTAGCACTCCAACTAACTGAAGCTCCATTTGGCAGATTTGGGATGGTATAAGTAGCTGAGGTACAGAATTGGGTTGGGCCTTGGATTTGCAAAACGCCATTGCACAAATAACTACAATCTACAATTGGCGGAGCTGAGTTATTCAAATTAGTAGTAATCTCATTACCTGCCCAGTCTGCATTTCTTGCTGTGAAAGAAATATGGTCTTCATTAGCGGATGCTACATTTTGTCTTGCAACTATAAAATTTGCAAATGGCGTTTGTTTGGGTGATGCTGGAGGTGTGGACGCAGAGTAAACTCTCAAAAAATCTGAACTGTTTAAAGTAGTTGCTCCACCACCAATATCCAAAGAGCTTGTGGTTGGGATAAAGCTAAAGGCTCTATTAGTAGAAACATTAAGATTGTATTTTATAAACCAATTAGTTAAGGATGCGCTTTGCAAACTTTCTGTTGGAAAAAGAAAACCTCCCGGATAACCATCTATAGGAAGCATCCCATTATCTGCATCTTTTTCTTTGTGGGCAAGAGTTACATTAATATTAAATAAAATAGTTTCTTTTTATAGTTGATGTCGCAATAATATACCTGATTACCGCCTCCATTACCAATTGCATGTAGATTGATATTGGCGTTAAATTCATTTTTGCCCGGTAAAATGCCGACCTTAAATATTCTGCTCAGAGGAAAAAATGGGGCTGCATAATAAGAAAGCGCACTAAAGGCAACATCTCCCAAAAAGCGAGTCTGAATTTTACCATCTATTGCCAGTAAACTTGCCCCAGGCTCAAAACCTTG
>JACMOI010000124.1 GCA_014378105.1 Pseudopedobacter sp. | reverse complement strand
ATCATTTACTTTTTGCTCTACCTCTAACTTCTTGTAAAGCTCTAATATTCTATCTAGTTCTTTTTGTAGAGACTTGTTATCTGTTTGCATTTGTTGAAGCTGATCTTGAGTTAATTCTTTCTGATTTTGCTCCATCAATTTTTGCAGATTCTCTAATAACTTTTTTGTTTTCTCATCCAATACATTGTTGAACAAATCCTGAATTTGCTTTTGTTTCTCTAGCAATTCCTTTTCATCAGGCTGTAATTCTTTACGCTCAAATAAATTTTGTTTACTATCCTTCTGAATGTCCTTAATTAAATCTTGTAATTTCTTTTGTTGAGCTAGTAGTTGATCTATTTGTTTCTTTTGCTCATAGCCCAAATTCTTTTCATCCATTAAGTTTTGATTAAGCTTTTTAGCTTGTTGCTGAACTTTTTCAGCTTGTTTTATAGCCGATTGCATTTTTTGTTTAATGCTGTTTGAAGTCTCCTCGATATTTTTTAAGGCTTCTTCTTTTGATGCCAATTGATAAACCTGAGTTGCAGAACGGCTATGTTTAGGACCAACGACACCATCATTGTCTGCCACATCAAAGTAATATGAAATATCTTCTCCTGGCTGAATACCAACATTTTTTAGCTCCCATAAATAGAAGAAATTGCTTTGCGATTTACCTTTATCAAAGTTTACAGGTACAGAAAAGTTTTTCCCTTTTCGTTGATTATCCTCTGATTTTAAAATCTGATAATGAAAGTTGAGCGAACTTAAACCATAATCATCGTCTGCTTTACCAATAAAATAAATTACCCTTGCATTTGCAGAATCGGCTTTTATATTTACCTCAATTTTAGGGTATTCATCCGCAATCACATTTAAACGATAGGATATAGAATCTTCACCACTTAAATCATCATTTTTTAAAAACATCGAGTAAACAGCATTTTTTAAAATCTTTGCGGTAAAACTAAATTTGTCTTGTTCGACTAAGTTTAAAGACGTGATTCGATCATTCAATTTAAAATCAAAAGCCGATACGTACTCCGTATTGAAGAACCATTTCATCACCGTTCCTGTTGGAACCGTTAAATCGCCTGGGTTTTCGAAACTTTGCGAAGCTTTATTTAAATAAGATGGATAAACTAACTGGACGGAATAGCCCAATAATGCCGGTTTATTTTTTACAGACAAGGTAAATTCATCTGATGAAAATTCACCAGCGTAAAGCTTAAATTTTTTATTTTTTTGAAGATTTTTAAAAGAATAACTAAAGTTGATAATATCCTTTTTATCCAATTTAAAAGAGTTTAAACCATCCTCAATGTAAATGTCTTGAGGAATTTGATCTCCAGTCATTTTTACTTTCAATGTGAAATCATCACCTTGTACAGCTTCCAGTTTTTGATTTAAAATCTCGAAATCAAATGGTGCCTTTTTCTTATAAAAAGTATTGTGATTGAGGAAGCGGCTAGTTCCATCGGTTAAAATGGAAGGAGCAGCGAAAGCTAAAACAACTACAGTAGCCAACGGAATCAATGCATAACGTAAATATTTCTTATTCTCACTAATTTTTACTGCTGCAACAAATGGGATGGGTTTAAAAGTTTTGATGCGTTGTTCAATACTAGCTTCTATCAAGTTTTTTTGATCGGGATTTTCTAAAACTTGTTTTTGAAGTTGTAGGGTGTTTAGCAACTTATCATTAATCTCGGGGAAATGAAACCCAATAATCTCTGAAGCTTGCTCATGACTGATGATTTTACCTAACTGCAAATAATTTATTAAATGTCTAAGCACAAAAACCCAAGCAAGAATAGCCTGAGTGATTAGAAAAGAATAAAATAAAATAGTTTTTGTTACGGGACTCAAATAGCCATAATACTCAGAAACAATGGCAAAAAGATAGCTGATTAGAAAAATACCTGAAAGCCATATCATGCCTCTTACTACTTTATTCAGATAATATTTTCTGATAAAGTCGTCTATTTTTTTTATAAGTTGTTGATAAGCTGGATTCATGTTCTAAAACCTAAACTTAATTAAACAGATTGATATTGTTGACTTTGATATAAATTTTCAGACTTTTTGATGACTACAGCTCTGTATTACTTTTTTATAATTTTTCAAATAAATCTTAATGAGGTAAGATCTGAAAATAAACTGATAAAATATATTGATAATCAGTTGATTGATTTACTCTTTGTTGTTAACAAATATTTAATATTAACTAAGCATTATCCTAATAATGCGACGATACTTTTGCAGCATAAATATAAATATGTTGCTCACAAAGTTATTTAGGTTAAAAAGTAAAAAGACAATACATTTTTTCCTATGGATCTTAATATTTTCATTTGGCCTTCAAACTTCACAAGACATATTAACTCACCTGGGCGCTGTTGAAAATATCAACAACAATCTTATAACGCTTAGTAAAAGCATAAAAGCTTTCAATCAAGCGAATATAATAGACGATGATCAAGATATAAGCGACCATCATCATTTAGATATTCCACAGCTTTTTTATCATCCCTTGTTTGATTATAACTTTTTAAGTTTTAATGACATTTTAGATCAAAGAACTAACCAGTTTTATGATGATCAAACTTTAGCAGCTTCTACAAGACTTTTCTTGTTTAATAGGACGCTAATCATATAGAATCCCCTTTTCTTCGCCCAGATTTTTCTATCCCAATAAAATCGGATAGAATCCCTAATTATTTAAAATAATTCACACTTTTATTAGTAATTTTTATGAAATCAATTTACCGATTTTCAAAATTTGTGCTGTTCTTGTTGGTTTGCTGGCTTTTGAACTTAAGCACTAGCTTTGCTCAGCAAATGAAAATGATTACCGGAACCGTTTTAGATTCTAAAGACCGTTCATCTATTATAGGCGCCAGTATTAAAGTAAAGGGCACTAATTTAGGAACAACGACAGATGTTAACGGAAACTTTAAGTTAGAAGCCCCAGAGAATGCAATTTTAACAATTAGTTATATTGGTTATGCGTCTATTGATATTCCAGAATCTAAACTAATAAGTCCTATTTTACTTATTCAGGATGGAAAAATACTCTCAGAAGTAGTAGTTACCGCATTAGGCATTTCTAAAGAAAGTAAGTCTTTGGGATATGCGGTACAAACCTTAAAAGCTAAAGAAATTACCAATATCCCTACTCCAAACTTTGTAAACAATTTACAAGGCAAGCTAGCAGGAGTGCAAATTACCAATGGTTCGGCAGGCGTAGGTTCAACATCAAGAATTGTAATTAGAGGAGAAAATTCCTTTTCAGGAACTAATCAACCTTTATTTGTGGTTGATGGTGTGCCTATCAGCAATGATACGTATTTCAATGATGCAATTAACAATTCGTCAGGGCAAGGAACTTGGGCAGAGGTAGATTGGGGCAATGGAGCTGCAGACTTAAATCCGAATGATGTTGAAAGTACTACGGTTTTAAAAGGTCCGGCGGCGGCGGCATTATATGGATCAAGAGCTGCCAATGGAGCAATCGTTATTACTACCAAAAAAGGAAAGAAAGAAGCGGATTTAATAGGAGTTAGTTTTAACTCACAAACTACTGTAGAAAGCGTACTTAGATTTCCTGCTTTGCAAAATCAATATGGCGCAGGAAATGGAGTTGTAGATTATCAATATATTAACGGAGGAACTTCTACAGAAAATAACATTCCAAATTTTGGAAGAGCGTTTGATCCAAATTTAAAGGTAGTACAGTTTGATAGTCCTGTAGGGCCATATATGGCAGCAGATTTAGCAGCTGTAAAAACACTTCCACCGGGAACCAATCCAACTCCAACTCCTTGGATTGGTCACTCAGACAACATTAAAAAGTTTTTTGGAACAGGGCTTACCACTCAAAATAATGTTGCATTAAATTTAGGAAACGCTGATAATAGCTACAGAATATCCTTCGGGAATCTTTACAATAAAGGAGAAGTAGGAAATATGGATCTTTTTAGAAACTCCATTTCATTAAGAGCTCAAAATAAATTTACCGATAAGCTAACCTCTAATGTTTACGTAGACTTTTTTAATAGCAGTAGCGATAATAGACCTAACATTGGATATGGATCTGAGAATGTGATGTACACCTTTTTTGGAGTTTATGGAATGCCACTAAATGTTAATATAGAATCTTTAAAGAAATTATGGGCAGCAGGCCAAACCGACCAAACACAATTCCGCTATTGGAACAATCATGATAACCCGTATTTAACGGTAAATCAAAATACCAATAGCTTTAAGAAGAATAGAATTATTGGAAACGCTCAATTGAAATATCAATTCACGCCAACTTTGAGTGCTTTTGTAAGAACAGGGATAGATGAATATACCGATAACAGAGAAGGACACCGAGTTTTTGGTACCGTAAGATTTCCAAACGGAGGTTTTAGATCAGACAACGTTAACTTTATAGAAAGCAACACTGATTTCTTGTTCAACTACATCCCTAAAGGAATAAAGAACTTCAACTTTAACATTTCTGCGGGCGGAAATAGATTCAAGCAGAGTGTGAATTATATCAGAAATATTTCCAACTCCTTAATAACTCCTGATTTATATAATTTCAGTAATTCATTAAGTTATTTGCCTCCGGAATTAGTAAAACAAGAGAGAGCAACTTACAGTCTTTACGGTTTTACCGATATTGATTATAAAGGACGAGTTTACCTAAACTTTACAGGAAGAAATGATTGGTCTAGTACCTTACCTGTAAATAAGAATTCTTACTTCTATCCTTCAGCATCTTTAAGTGTTATTCTTTCTGAGGTGTTTAATTTACCAAAAGCAATATCTTTCTTAAAGGTTAGAGGTTCTGCAGCTTTGGTAGGTCACGATGCAAATCCATATGCGATTAATAATACCTATACCACAAATACACCATTTAATAATTCGCCACTTACCACTATTACCGGCACATTGGCGAATGGTAATTTAAAACCTTCTTCTACTAACTCTGTAGAAGCCGGCTTGGAGATTAGGTTCTTAAATGATAGAATAGGATTAGATGCAACTTATTACAACTCTCATACTAAAGATGAGATTGTTCAGGTTCCAGTGCCGATATCTTCAGGATATACAGCAGCTTATGTAAACGGAGGAAAAATTAAGGATCAAGGTTTCGAATTAGTATTAACAGCTTCTCCAATTAGATCTAAAAAGGGTTTAAACTGGAATACTACATTTAATTTTAGTCATGATATTTCAACTGTAGAAGGCTTACCAGAAGGATTAAATAGCTATAAATATGCAGATGTAACACAATATGATCGTTACTTCAGATCAATTCAATACAATGCCATTGTTGGCGAAAGATATGGTAACCTTTATGGTAGATATTTTAAAAGATCTCCAAACGGTGAAATCATTTATAGTAATGGTTTGCCAGTTACCTCGGCTGAAACTGATAGAAAGTTATTAGGAAATTATAATCCAGATTTTATGTTGGGATGGTTTAACACATTGAGCTATAAAAACTTCAATTTTGACATGACCTGGGACTGGAGACAAGGTGGTAAATACTATTCTTATACCGAGCTTGGCGTTTTACAAGGAGGGATGTCACCCTTAACTTTACCAGGAAGAGCAGAAGGAACCATCGTAGGAAAAGGTGTGATGGATGATGGTAGCGGAAATTACGTCCCAAATACAGTGGGAGTAGCAACTTACAAATATTATACTCAAGGTATTTATAATCCTAATAATAACGAAGCTTTTATGTATAACGCAACTTATTTAAAATTAAGAGAGTTAAAAGTGGGCTATACCTTTAAACAGGTGTTTGGAAAAACTTCTAAAGCAAATTTAAATGCTTCTTTAGTAGGTAGAAACTTGTTCTTAATTACTCAAAATAAAGATGTAGACCCAGAAAGTTTGAGTTTAAGAGGAAATAAAATTTTACCTGGTATAGATTTCCTAAGCTATCCTAGCACAAGAAGTTTTGGTTTAAACTTAAACTTCACTTTTTAAAATCAAAAGAAACATGAAAAAGTATATCAATAAATATAGCTTAACGTTTGCGGTCCTTTTAGGTATTTCATTAAGTGCTTGTAAAAAAGAATTTACAAAGCTAAATACCAATCCAAACTCTTTAGAAATCCCAAATGATCCAACATTGGTTTCAAACATCGAAGTCAATATATTTTATGCCAGTGCAAGTGGCGCTTGGACTCTAGGCAATGGAATGGCACAATATTCGACTTTCAGTCAGGATTATTATAATCATCAAGCAAGATACGCCCCTTTTACCAACCAATCTTATTGGGACCAAATGTATGCAAACGCTCGTGATGCCAATCAATTGATTACCGATGCAAAAGTTAGTGGAAATAAGTCGATGCAGGCTGTGGGTTTAATTTTAAGGGCCTATTCTTTTGCCCAGCTTACAGATTTATGGGGAGATATTCCTTTTAAACAAGCATTAAGTGGCGCTGATGGGAATTTTGCGCCGGCTTATGATGGTCAGCAAACTGTTTATACCGATCCTGAATTGGGAGTTTTACCTAATCTTAAAACAGCAGATGATTTATTAAAGACCAGCACCCAGGCTATTTCAGGAGATTTAATTTATGGAGGCAGTGTAGCCAAATGGAGAAAATTTTGTGACGGATTAAGATTAAGGTACTTGCTAAGAGTAAATGGAAAACTTAGCTCAGCAGCAGCAGAAATGCAACAAATTGTAGCTGATGGAGCCAATACCTTATTCTCGTCTCCTTCAGAAAGTACAGAATTAACTTTGCCTACAACTGTACCTTATGCGTTCCCAAGTCTTACAGAAAGGTCAGGAGATTATAGCGTTAAATATCTGAATAGCCTTTTGTATACTACGTTTAAAAATACAGGTGATCAACAACGATTAAGTTTGTTGTTTGCTAAAAACCCAAATAGTCAATATGCAACAGGTTTCAGCTTTGATAATTACGGTGGTATGCCAATAGTAACGAATGCGAACTCCAATCAGGTCGGAAATTCCTCTAATTTTAATTCTGCACAATTTATAAGCAATGCGTCACCAGCAGTTTTAAGAGCTAGAGTAATGACTTATCAAGAAGAACAATTTATATTGGCTGAAGCCAGTTTAAAAGGTTTAATTTCTACCGGAACCGCCAATCAGTATTATAATAATGGTATTAAAGGCGCTTTCGCAGATTATGGTTTAGATGGAACCAGTTACATCACAAATCTTGGCGTAGTTTATAATCCAACCACCGCGTTAAGCCAAATTATTACGCAAAAGTGGATTGGTAATTTTAACGTAGCTTTTGAAGGGTGGGTAGAATATCGTAGAACAGGTTTTCCTGTGTTTGATGCTAACTCAGGAAATTTAAATAACGGTAAAATTTCTTCTCGTTTTGTTTATCCAACAGATGAGCAATCAATCAACAAGAAAAACTATACTGCGGAGATCGCTATTCAGGGTGGTACTGATGACGCGAACTATAAAGCATGGTGGGAAAAATAAAATTAAAACTATTAAAGGTGCTTGTTTAGTTAAGGGGGTCGGCGTTGTAGTCGGTCTCCTTTTTGCGTAAAAAAAGAGCCGTCATTTAGACAGCTCTTTCTTTTTTTAACCAAACCTAAACAATCTTGTATGAAACATCATTACGTATTTCTTACACTGTAAAAGTAATAGTGTTGTATTATTCGAATGTTAAGAAAGTATGAAATAATCAAATTCTTAATTGGATTTAAATACATTCCCAAACGGTATCTAAAAACCAATGTTTATGATCCGTAAATTTTTTAATCGGCTTAAAGCCTGATGATTGAGCAATAAAGTCTGTTTGGTCCGAACTATATTTCTGAGAGATTTCCATAAAAATGAATTCATTTTCTTTGAAATGAATAAGATCATTTTCGCCAATTTTTACGATTTGATCTTTCAAGCTGATCAAATAGCTTTTACAAGCTCCAGATTCTGGATCGTATGTTGGATAATGTTCAAAAAATTCTAAGTTAAAATCACCTCTTAATTCTCTGTTGATTCTTTTTAATAAATTCAGATTGAAATCTCGGGTATATCCCTCAGCATCATTATAAGCAGCTCTAATAGTTTTAGGATTTTTTTTCAAATCAAATCCCACCAAAACCAAATCACCCTTTTGTAAGTGACTCCTCCAATCTTTACAAAACTGCTCTGCTTCCTTAATTGGGATATTACCGATATTTGATCCTAAAAAAAGTACTACTTTTCTTTTAGAAGATATTTTCGCTGCCTTTTCTAACATGTGAAAATATTCGCCATTTAAACCCATTATTTTTAAACCTGGAACTTTTTTAGGCATTTCTTCTTTTAAATGAGCGATCATGCTTTTAGAAATATCTATTGGACAGTACGTAAAATTAACGTTGTCATTTACCAACTGTTGCAATAAAAAAGTTGATTTAGTAGCATCTCCAGCACCCATTTCAATCAGATCGAAATCATTAAAACCATTTTTTAAGGTGCTTGCTAGCGCTTCGGTTTGCTCACTGAATATTTCCATCTCGCATTTGGTAGGATAATATTCAACACTGGCCATAATTTGCTGGAAAAGCTTATCTCCAGCTTCATCGTAAAAATATTTCGAGTTCAGATGTTTTGGTGAATTATTTAATCCAGCTAAAACTTCCTCTAAAAATTTGTTCATAAGGTTTGATTATTTTGCAAGACGAATACCATTATAATGCCAACGCAATTGTGGATGAAAAAAATTACGATAAGTAATTCGTTGATGATAGGGTGAAGTGGCTATGGACGAACCGCGAAGGACTTTTTGATTCACCATAAACTTCCCATTATACTCACCCAATGCTCCTGGTGCTTTTGAAAAACTGGGATAAGGTAAATAAGCACTCTCTGTCCATTCCCAAAGCTGGCCCCAGTTTAATTCTTTTGCGGCAATTTCCCACTCAAACTCGGTAGGTAAACGCATTTCTTTCCAAGCTGCAAATGCAGCAGCTTCATAATAGCTAACATGACAAACAGGTTCATTTAAATCAATCGGCTTTAAGCCGGATAATGAATACCTAAACCATTCACCATCTATTTGATGCCAATAAAGCGGCGCTTGAATGTTATTATTTTTAACCCAATCCCAAGCTTCCGCATGCCAATATTTAAAATCGGTGTAAGCACCAGGATTCATAAATTCCAAATATTCACCGTTTGTGATTAAAGCTGTAGAGATTTCAAAATCGTTTAAATAAACTTTGTGAATACCTAGTTCATTATCAAAACAAAAACCCTCCTTTTGATGACCGATTTCGTATAAACCAGCATTAACTTTTAACCAATTTTCTTTTTCGGGAATTAAACTTTGTTCAATATTTTCATCGGCGTAGGCTGGAAAAAGAGGATTATGTCCCAAAATATATTTGATATCATACCACAACAATTCTTGGTGCTGTTGCTCGTGATTTAACCCTAAAATCAGAATTTCCTTAACTTCTTCCGTTGGTTCTTCGCACAAAAAACTTTCCATCGCTTCATCCACATAAGCTCTGTATTTGTAAACATCGGCAACGGTTGGGCGACTTAAATTCCCTCTATCCGTTCTGATGACTCTGGCGCCCACACTTTCGTAATAACTATTGAAAACATAATTATAATTGGAGTCAAATTCTTGATAAGCACTAAAGAAGGGTTTTAAAATCATGGTTTCGAAAAACCAAGTAGTATGTCCTAAATGCCATTTTGGTGGACTAACATCAACCACGGGTTGCACCACATAATCTTCTGTTTGTAGTGGTTCACATATTTTTTCGGAATGATTTCGTATAGTTTTATATCGAGTAATGAGTGTCATTTGTTATTTTCAAGATGCCTTTGTAAATCAGTTATACTATTGATAACCAAATTTTGTGCCTGCTGTTTGCGCATCATTAAAGCATAGGTATTATTGAAACCAATTGGACGTAACCATTTGATGTGGTAATTCTTATTAAACTCCTTTTGTACGTAGCTATAAACCTGTTCTTTATCGCTCATTATCTTGGTAAATAGTTGTGGCTTCTGAGGAAGAATCACCAATAAACCAGTTCCTGTGTATTCGGGATAAAAATCAATTTGGTTATTGGTCAAAGCATCAAAGCAAATTTTTGTTCCGCCTAAGCCTGTTTTGGTTTCTACTTGTAAATCAGAATTCCCTAAAATGAGTATTTTATACATTTGCGCTAAAATGTATTGCTCGCCAAATATTTTAGAACCGATTTTGATGAGGTCTCCATTTCCATTTTTCGGATTTTTATACAACCCTTTTACTACTAAAAAGTCTTTAGCTACTTTTTCAGGCGATTGATGCAGGTAATCAACTTTATAATTAAGATTCGTCATGGTGCTATCGTCAATCATGCCGGCAAGCTGATTTAAAATTCTTTCTAGTTCTGGATGTTTTTGAAGTACTTTTTCATTAGCAATTGGCGCTGCATAATAAGGTGGGAAGATATGCTGGTCATCAACAAGCGTAACCAAATCAAAAGCTTTCAAGCGTCCATCTGTGCTGTAACCGCTAATCACATCCAGTTTTTTCTCAAAAACTGCCCGATACATCACCGCATCACTAATAACCACTGTTCTAATTTTCAATCCATAAACTTTTCTCAGGCCTAAATCACCGTCTTGTCTGCCCATAAATTCGGGCGTAAAGCCTGCTAGCATTTTTCCTTCAATTGCTGTTGGAAGAAAATAAAATGAGGACAGTATAACCAACAAAAAAGGTAGAATTAAAAAGTAAGTTTTAATATTTCTGAAATTCACTTGTTGTAATCGGGATAATAAAAAATCAAAAATAATAGCAAGCAAAGCAGCTGGAATTGCACCCGCTAAAATCATATTTGTATTATTAAGGGCAATTCCTCCAAAAATAAATTCGCCTAAACCGCCTGCTGCAATATAAGCTGCCAAAGTAGCTACGCCTACATTAATAACAGTTGCGGTTCTAATCCCAGCCATTATTATAGGAAAAGCTAATGGTAACTCTACCTTCCTAAGAATTTGAGATTTACTCATGCCCATTGCTTTTGCAGCTTCTAAAACTTGTGCGTCTAAATTGGTAATGCCTGTATAAGTGTTTCGGATGATTGGAAGTAGTGCATAAAGAAAAAGCGCAACGATTGCTGGCTTTACGCCGATGCCTAATATAGGTATCATGACCCCTAAAAGCGCAATGCTAGGAATGGTTTGTAATATCCCAGCAACACCTAAAATTGGCCCTGCTAATTTTATTTTTCTACTGATGAAAATTCCAAGTGGAAGCGCAACTAAAATTGCGATGAACAAGGAAATAAATGTTAAACCAATATGCTGCAAAGTTTGATTTAGCAACTTATCAGACTCCTGACTGATAAACTGTAAAAAGCTATTAATTTGTTCCATCATTTAGGGTTTTATATTTTTCCAAAGCCCACATTAATGAAGTGGAGGTCACCGTTTTTTCTTCTTTTTTTAATTTGAGTAGGATATGTTTTTGATTAGCTAATTTTTCAAAAACCGACCATAAATGATGTTCGTTTGCATCTAAAATTTCTTGAACAGGTGGCTTTCCTATACTTTCAATTTGTGGCCAAATTTCTAACAGACTTAAAGTTTTTAGGGAGAGTTGTAATTGTTGATCTTTTAAAAAGTTTTTGACTTTTTCTGATTTTGGTTTCTCTAACAGTTCCTTCGGCGTTCCGATTTGTAGAATCTCGCCTTCATCCATCAAGCAAATTTGATCACCTAATTCAAATGCTTCTTGAACATCATGAGTGACCATCACGATGGTTTTGTTTTGTAGCTCATCGAGGGTAAGAAATTCGCTTTTGATTATATTTCGAGTGATAGGATCTAAAGCACCGAAAGGCTCGTCCATTAATAAAATCGGAGGGTTAGCAGCCAAAGCCCGGGCTAAGCCTACGCGTTGTTGTTGGCCCCCGCTTAACTGATAAGGAAATTTGTTTTTTATATCTCTTGGAAGGTGTAATTTTTCAATTAATTCGTCTGTTCTTTTCCTAATTTTCTCTTTTTCCCATTTTAATAATTGAGGAACAATCGCCATGTTTTCAGCAATGGTATAATGTGGAAATAGACCATGATTTTGCAATACATAACCTATACCTAGTCGTAATTCTTCGGGATTAACCAGAGTATTATCTTTTCCGTTTATGAAAACGGAGCCTTCATCTGGAGTGATGAGGTGATTCAGCATTTTTAGGGTGGTAGTTTTCCCACAGCCACTCGTCCCTAAAAGAATGAGTGTTTCACCTTCTTCCACCTTAAAACTGATTTGTACAACTGCGGCTGTTTTTCCAAACGTTTTACTGATATTTTTGACATCAATCATATGAACTAAATGTAGTTATTAAGATTAAAAACAAAAAAGGCTGCCTCTAAAAAGAGACAGCCTAACCAAAATATGTATAAAAAATTCTTTAATTATTTGGATTTACAACAGGTGCACTACCCGCTGCTGGTGGATTATATGCTAATTCATTATCCGGTACATCGAAATAATCAATAAAATTATAATTGATGGTAGAATTAGTACTCACTGTACCATCAATTTTAATAACTACAGCACCGGTTCTACCGCCACCTTTTGAAACGTCTAAAATTACATTCATACGTCTTGCATCATAAAAGGAAAGACCTCTAAATGGTAAAGCAATTCTTCTTTCTCTTCTTAACTCTTCCTTTAAAGAAGTTTGGGTGTTTGTTCCTCCCGCCAAAGCGGCTAGACCAGCTCCTTGATAAGCTCTTACTGCATCAATACTTATAGCAGCGCCAACTAAATCAGCAGTATTTAACTTAGCTTCTGCCTTCATTAATTCATTCTCTTCATAGTTACCACCTAAAACAGTTTCGTAGGCGCCCAAGGCAGTATTTGCATATACGATAACGCCCGCTTTACCTGTTCCGCCGTTTACCAAGGTATATCTCGTGTTAAAAGAATTACCCCTATCTGAGTTTCCAATCCAAGTAGCAGTTTGTTTAACATTATTTGCTAATCTTTGATCACCTGGTTGGAATTCTTGAATCCATCTTTCACTTAATTTATAAGTGTTACCGCCAGCTGCTGGAGCTGAAGTTTTAGCAGAAACAGTATTACCAATAAAATCACCGTTCGCGTCAGATCTTCCGGTAAATATTTTATCCGTCGAGGTGATACCTGCATTTGTAAGCGTAAGAATGGAATTCCATTGTGTTGCTGTCATTTTATCAACAGTAGTATTGACCAAAATATTTCTGGCTTTTATGGTGTTGATATTATGAACCCACATTAAAGGAGTCAAAATTCCTCCATTAACAACTTGAGAGGAAGAAGGAATTAGTTTTCCAAGAAAGTCATTATAATCATTACTTGCAGTAAGTGAAGTTAAAATCGTAATTGCTTTATCAAAATTTGCGTTTGATTCATCTATAATTTTTTCTTTAGTCACATAGTCTCCATTAGTTCCTGAAGTTGAATTGGTTATAATTCCAGCATAATAACTAGACCCAATTCTGGAGTAAGCGAACCCTTTCCAAAAATATGCCCAAGCTTGAATGATCGATTTCTTGGTAGCCGCATTACCTGAAAATTTAGTGTTTTCAACAGTACTAAGTGTATTGTTTGCACCATTTATCATGTTATACATAAACGCCCATTCATAATACAGGGGATTACTTCCTAGATTTCCATTAGAATTTGCTAGTTTAAATAATCCTCTTTGAGTATTAGGAGCATTTGGATTTGTTCTTGAAGTCCCATCACTATAGGTTACTTTCTCCGGACAACCAATCTGATTAATATAGGCATTGGCTGCTTCGGCTAATACCACATCTCCCATCATTTCATGGAAGCCCATTGCACCAGACCAAAATGGCCCGTAAACACCGTCTCCATATTTAATACCAATGAATCCATTATAAAGGATAGAGCCTTGAGCTAAAGAGACGGTTCCGTTTTCTGTAGTTGCAGATGCGGGAGTAGGCTGGTTTGGATTTTTTACATCCAATTGTTTTTTACATCCAACAATTACTGAAACCAATAAAATATATTTTAATAAATTTTTCTTTTTCATATCGTAATTTATTTACAATCCAATATTTAATCCAATTTGATAAGTTTTAACATTTGGTATGGTATTGTGATCAACACCTCTATCAAATGCAGAATTGGAAGATCCAGAGCTAACTTCTGGGTCATATCCTGTGTATTTAGTAAATGTTGCTAGGTTTCTACCACTTAAAACCAATTCTAATTTTCTGAATTGCTTTATTTTAGCAAGCCTGTTAACGTCTAATGAAATACCAACGTTTCTTAACCTAACAAATGATGCATCTTCATAAAAATAATTTTTGGTGCCATTTGCTTGAACTTGTGCATAAACACCTCTATAAAATGCTGTATAAGCATGAGTTTCGCCATCAATGGTAATAGGATTTGCATAATCAGCGTGAATTCCGTCTCTATACATCCATTGTTTTGTTTGATTGTAAATATGACTTCCGGAAACCCAATCTAATTGGAATGAAAGCTTAGCGAGACCATTCATAAACGATACATCATTTATAAAAGACATGTTAAACTTAGGATTAGGATCTCCAAAACTATATTTATCTTTAGTTACAAAAGGTTGTTTAGTAGCTTTGTTTACTACCCATCCGTTACTTGCAAGAGTATATAATCCCTGAGAAGCCGCATCAATATATGGCGTTCCATCGGTTTTTAAAGCATTCACATCATGAAGCATTAAATATCCATACAGTTGACCTATTTTCTCTCCTGCTCTTAATATGTAATTACTACTTCCTGCGGCAGAAACCACTACTACGGGCCGACCTAATACAGATGTAATTTTGGAGGTTTGTTTACTAAAATTAGTTCTCACAGACCAATTAACTTTCTTATTGCTAATTACATCTAAGCCTAATGAAGCTTGAATACCATTTGATCCTAAAGAAAAGGCATTATCCTTAATCTTTCCAGTTCCTGTAGATGGTGCAGCATCAACATCATAAATGGCATTTTTAGTATCTCTTTTCCAGTAACTTATAGAAAGACTTAAGTTTTTAAAGAAATCTGATTTAGAAGGATAAAAATTCATATCTAACCCAGTCTCAAATTCCTTAGATACTTCCACACCTAAGTTTGGATTAGGATTTGTTGTTGGGAATGCAAAAACATTATTTTTACCAATATTCCTTGGACTTAAGACAGTATATCTATCAAATGGACGTGGTTGAATTCCTGCTTCACCATAGGCAGCTCTTATTTTAAATTCACTAAACCATGAAGCAAATTTAGCATCTTTCCAGAAGTTAAATTGAGATACTCTTAAAAAAGCATCTCCTCTTGGGAATGTAAATGGTTTAGACCCCGCACCAAAAGCCGAGCTATAATCGCTTCTAAAACCTCCAGAAACTCCAGCAATGTCTCCGTATTCAATTCTCTGATTCACCACATAACCATAAGTTACGAATGGTTCAGTATAATCTCTTACGACTTGAAAGTTTGTGAATTGAGCGGTAGTGTATGGTGTATAGCTAGGTGCGTCGCTTCCGTAAGAACGATAATCCTTATAAACGTTTTTACGATAATCATAAGACAATTGCGTAGCTGTTTTTATGGGGATTTTTAAATGAAAATCCTTTTGAAAATCAGTACTTATTATAGCTGATCCAATAAAATTCTGAAACGTATTTCTAAATAAGTAATTGTCAATTTCTCCGGTATTCGATTCAGTTGCTGGATTGTTATAATTAGCGTAGCTGAAAGGAGTATAAAATTCAGCCCAATATTGCTGATAAGAAGCATTTGCATTACCAGATTGTTCAAGGATCTCTTGTCTATAATTTTGGTTAGATACATTTAAACCATATTTTGCATCTAACTCTAAAAACTTGGGAAACTTATAATTCAAATTAAAGTTTTGTACAAGGTCTATCTTATTTGATGCCGCATTGGTAAATTGAAACATGTAATTTGGATTGTAACCGTTTACACCCGTTGCATTACCAAAATAAGCACTATAAACCCCATTGGTTTGGTATTGATAATCTGCAAATGGACGAGAGTTATTTAACGCAAAAAGAATTGTTCTTCCACTTAAATCCTTCTGAGTATCCTTTGTATAAGCTAATTGAGTTATGGTTCTGAAAGTAAGATTTTTAGCAAGTTTTATACCCAGATTTGACAATATATTAGATCGGCTATAATCCCCATTATTTTTGAAAACATTCTGTTGTCTATTATCTGAAACAGAGAAATTATAATTTATATTTTCACTTGCGCCAGATATAGCCACTGAATTGTTGTAAGACGGGGCCGTACCAAAGAATTCAGCATAGTGATCATAATATTTCAAATTTTGATCGTAAGGCTTTTCTGAATAACTAGTTGGACTCACCAAGTTAACTTGAACATTCTCTAAATAACTTCCAGTTGCAGGGTCAATGGTTAATGGTTTGCCAGAAGCACCAATTACTTGGCCGGCAGCATTAGTTACAAAAGGATGAAATTTTGATTTAGAAACACCTCCAACATTTAATAATTCGCTACTACTATAGCTACTAGAAACATCAATTCGATTACCCATTTTTCCTTTTTTAGAAAAAAGCTGGATAACGCCATTCGCTCCTTGCGCACCGTAAATAGATCCAGAAGCAGCACCTTGTACTATTTCAACTCGATCAATCGTATTAAAATCAATAGTGTTTAAATCCGTCTTAATTTCAATCCCATCTAAAAGGATCATGGGAGAGGTTCCCCGGTTTAAGGTGTTGATACCCCCCTTAATAAGATGTTTACCGGAGCACCTGGCGTACCGTTTGTACTTGAAATTTGTGCTCCTGCTACTTTTCCTATTAGCGCTTGATCTATGGAAGAGCTAGGTACAGCTGGTAAATCTGCTGCAGTAATTGACTCCACAGCAATTCCCAACTTAGTTTTTGCAGTTGCAACCCCTGTTCCTGTCACCACAACCTCTGTGAGTTGTTTGGCATCGTTCACAAGAAAAATGTTGAAATTAGTATTGGATCCAATACTTACATTTTGAGTTTGAAACCCTATGTAGGAAATTTCTAAAATTTTGGCATCTGGAGAAACAGAAATCGAAAAACTTCCATTTGCATCTGTTTGAGTTCCGATTTTTGTTCCCACTACTTTTACGGAAACACCAGGTAAAGGCAAACCATCTTCTTTGGCCAACACTTTACCCGTTAGCCTTGCGTTTTGTGCAAAAGAGCTAATTGCAATCAAACACATGACCAATAAACTTGGTAATAGTTTTTTCATATAAAATAATTTGAAATAAAAAATTGAGTTAATTAATTTAAATGTAGCTGTAAAAAATAAATTCTAATAACAATTATATTTAAAATGTTACATAATATATTTAATATACTGAAAATCAGTTAATTAATTTTTCATTAACAATGCCGTTTTATAATTATAATATGCTTAATTATATTATTATATTATAACATATATTAAAATTAATATGGTTTAAAGATATAAAAATGACAAATACAATATTTAAAAGTAATTTTTTTGTTATTATATTATTAACTCATTCATAAATAATATTATCCTTTGGTGGTTTTTCTATTTGATTATCTTTTAAAATCAAAAGACATGAAAAAGTTATTTTGTGCATTCGCATAAAGTGGAAGAATAAAAATGTTGTATCGGAATCTATTTATGATTGAAATTTCCTAAAATTGCAGTATTATCACAGCTTTCGGCTCCCAATTTGGCAGCTCATAAAATTTATTTTTTACTGAGTTCAACAAATGATTTGTTAAAATCTGAACTTTAGTAGGTTATGTCTCCCCTTCCAGCATCATTTTATTAGTATTGTAGCAGCTCAACATTTAATCCTTATTTTATTGCTTCTTTAGACGCAAATCCATATGTCTATTCCAAACCACAATTCTTATAGATTAACGCGAATGCTACCTTCTCTATTAATAAATATGGTGCCCAGTTCAAGATTAATGTTGTGATTCAGTATGCTTAATTTATTATTACAACTTATAACTAAACTCCACTAAATTTTACAATTTAAAATCAATGTGCTATTTTCGCAGTAAATAAAAATCATGGCAGAAATTACCATTCCTCAAGAAAACTGGGACAGATTAAAAATCAAGCTTAGAAGAAAATATATACATCTAAGCGAAGAAGATTTAGCTTTTGAAGCAGGGCAGGAAGAAAAACTGATTAGCCACCTTCAAGAACGTCTAAAAAGAAAACGTGAGTATGTGGTATTTACCCTTAAAAAAGGCTTGTTAAACATCGATAACAACCGTTTATAAATTTCAATTATACAAAAAGACCAATAATTAGTCTTTTTTGCTTTATTGCCTTTCTAACTTTCCCAACATCAAATTCAATTTTGTACATTTATTATCTAATGTCATCCAATGAATTTTTTCAAGAAGAATAAAAAACTCAGCATCTGCTTTCTTTTAACTGTATTTGCTACGCTTACTTTCTCATTTAAAGATGATCTTTTCCTCATCTCTAAAAACTTAGACATCTTCGCTTCTGTTTATCGCGAACTAAATATCAATTACGTTGACGAGGTAAATACGACCAAAATGATGCGTAATGGCATTGATGCCATGCTAGATAATTTAGATCCATACACAGAATTCGTACCAGAGTCGGAAATTGAAGATTACAAAATGAAATATGTCACCACCCAATATGGTGGTATTGGTGCTGGGGTAATCCATCGTGAGGGTAGGGTATTTATTTCAGATCCTTTTGAAGGCTATCCAGCACAGAAAGCTGATATTAGAGCTGGTGACGAAATTATTTCAATTGATGGAAATCAAATAAAAGATAAAACTAATGAGCAGGTAAGCCAGCTGATGAAAGGACCAAAAGAAACTCCCATTATTTTAGTAGTTGAAAGAAACGGTCAGAAATTAGAAAAAACCTTAAAAAGAGCAGAAATTAGTCAACCAAATGTGAGTTATCATGGTATGGTTGCCGGAAATATAGGATACATCAAATTAGATAAATTCCTAGAAAATTCTGCTCAAGAAGTGAAAGACGCATTAGTTGATATTGAGAAAAATCATCCTTCAGGATTGATTCTTGACCTTCGATATAACGGAGGAGGTATTTTACAAGAAGCGGTTAAGATCGTTAATCTATTTGTCGATAGAAATGTAGAAGTGGTGATTCAAAAAGGTAAAAATCCTGAAAAGACCATTGCTTATAAGACATTCATGAGCCCACTTGAACCTGAAATACCTTTAGTTGTTTTGGTAAACAGTCGTTCTGCATCAGCATCAGAAATTGTTGCTGGCTCTTTGCAAGATTTGGATAGAGCAGTAATTATTGGTCAGCGTAGTTTTGGAAAAGGTTTGGTACAACAGACTTTCAATTTGCCATATAACAGTTTGGTGAAAATAACGGTTGCTAAGTATTATACGCCTTCAGGCAGATGTGTACAAGCTTTAGATTACACCCATCGCAACGAAGATGGCTCGGTAGACCGAGTGGCCGATTCCTTGATGACCGTTTACAAAACAAAGGCAGGAAGATCAGTGTATGATGGCGGCGGTATTTTCCCAGATTTCTATGTAGAGCCTTATACATATCATCAGATTACACAGGTATTGGTTAACAAGTATTATATATTTGATTACGGAACCATTTATACCCGAAATCATCCGACTATTGCAGCCGCAAAAGATTTTAAACTCAGCGATGCCGATTATCAAGATTTTGTGAATTACCTGAATAATAAAGATTACAACTATCAAACTGTAACAGAAAAAACCTTAGCTGAATTAAAAACGGATGCAGAGAAGGATAAAAAATATGAGGAGATCAAAGGTGAGTTTGAAAATCTAAAGGCTAAACTTTCTACTAACAAAAGGAATGACTTAACTCAATATAAAGCGGAGATTAAACGTCTTTTAGAAAATGAAATTGTTCAGCGTTATTATTTTGAAAAAGGAAGAACTGAACAAGGTTTCCAGCATGATAAGGAATTAGAAAAAGCACAAGAAATATTAAGTAATAAAGCTTTATTAGCTGCTGTTTTAAAAGGCGAAGGCTCTTATAAAACCATTGGAAAGCCCGGGCAAATGAGTGCTCAGGTAGAATAGACTATAATTCTGTCAGGCTGAGCGGAGTCGAAGCCTTTCTAAGTGAAATACATTTCGACTCCGCTCAATGTGACAATTAAGGATTTGATTATTCTTTCTTTTTGGACGTGATTTCTACTACTCCATATTTTCCTTTATCACCGTATTTTTTGACTGCCTCTTCTCCTTTAATTATATTTATACTATTTATATCGGCAGAAGTAATAAATTCCGAAATTCCTTTAAGACCCACTTTAATAATTTTTCCATCCAAGACATATAAACCCTGTTTTATCATAATACTTGCTTTTTCATCAAACTCAGAACCTTGAATTTTAATTCCATTTCCATTAATATTTGGTAAAACACCAGTCATCTGAAAAAATATGGGTATGGTATAACTTACTCTTACCACTTTTCCATTCTGCTTTCCTGGATTCCATTTTGGTGAAATGGCCAATACCCTAACCGCTTCTTCATCACAACCACTGCCAATTCCTCTCACTACCTTAATATCACTTAAACTACCATCCTTCTCTACAGTAAAATGTAAGAATACCCTTCCTTGAATATTATTTTCTCTTGCTTTTGCAGGGTATTTTAAGTTCTCAGATAAGAATTTTTGAAACTCTTTTAGGCCACCAGGGAAAGTTGGAAGCTGTTCTACGTTAGTAAAAACTTGATTATCTAAAGGCTGTTCACCACTTCCATCAACTTTAACCTCATCTATCATCAGATTTGTTGGACTGAAGGCAGTAATAACAATTTCACCAATATAATTTTTTATTACGCCTAAGGTTGTAGTTTCATCAGTAATTGGTTTTTTACTATCCGCTAATTTGAAAGTGAAGAAAATAGTATAATTAGCCTCCCCTACAGCTATTTTTTCCGGATATGTTCTGATACTTCTAATTGCTTCTTTACTAAAATCATTATCTATTTGATTTAAAGCTTTTGGATTTTCAATAGTTCCGTTTTTGTTTACTTTAAACTCAATTGCAATTTTTGTCATTATTTCATTTTGCTTTGCTTCGGCTGGGTACCTGATAGTTTTAGCCAGATACATTTTTAAGGCATCGAATTCACCTGCTACAATGGAAGTAGAAGCTGATGGCTTTTCTAGAGCTTTATCTTTTTTAAACTCAATCACTATATTCTCTACGGGTTTGGGTATCAAAATTTCCGCTATAGCATTCGTTGGCTTTATTTTATTCCCTATCGCATTAATAGTTTTGTTTTTACTAATGGTAGCCGATGATAAAATCATCGCCAACAAAAATAATGGTGCTGATAAGCCATATTTTAAAATGGCTGCTTTTCTTGATTTAGGTTTCTGTATCATTTGTATCCTCCTTTTTAATAAAGATTGGTTAAAAAAATTATTGGTGAGTTGATTTGGGTTGATGCCGAAACTTTTGCTAAAAAGCAACAAGGCATATTCCTTTTTATTTTCTGCTTTTGTTAATGCTTGCTCATCCGCAATAAACTCGTGAATTTGACGGATTGATTTTTTATAGAGATAAACTACAGGATTAAACCAATTGATGATGCTCAAAATCTCAAAAAATAAGACATCAGCAGAGTGTAGTTGTTGGGCATGAGTCTGTTCATGCTTTTCAATTTGTTCCTTCTGCGGTAAATCTTCATTTACCTTGATCTTTCTAAAAAAAGAAAATGCTTCAGGGTGATTTTCAGAACTAAACATCCGCTTTACACTATACAATTTAATAGCTAAGCGAACAATTAAAATAGTAACGGTGATCATATAAATCAACGTTAAGAAATCACCCAAAGCCCAAGTACTTTCTTCCTGTATCGGACTTGCAAAGCCCTGCATCATTACAAAATTTACATTTTGCCAACCATCTTGCACTTTCTCGGTAATAAAAAATGATTTTACCCATTGCGTTTGTATCAATGGGATCAATGCCGAAAAGAATGCTGAACCCACCAAATAGACTCTATTGAGTGTAAAGAAGGTCTCGTTTTTTAAAAAAACAAGATAAAAAGCATAGAACAACATCAGGTAGAGGTTGATGTGAATGAGGTAGTTTGTCCAATTCATGATTATTCGCTTTTTAGTTTTTCAATCAGTTTCATAATCTCATCGGCTTCGGCCAAATCAATCTTTTGCTTTTTCACAAAGAAAGAAAACATACTTTCTACCGAGTTTTCGAAATAACCATTCATCAGTTTATCAGTCGCAAAACTTTTATATTCTTCTTTGGAAATTGCAGGGTGATATTGATGGCTTTTGCCAAATGCCGTATGATTGATAAATCCTTTGGTTTCTAATATTCGGATAATGGTAGAAACCGTATTGTATGCAGGTTTTGGCTCGGGTAATTCCACAATCACATCCTTCACAAAAGCTTTCTCTAAATCCCATAACACCTGCATAATTTGCTCTTCAGCTCTGGTTAATTCTTTAATTTCCATGTTCTTAATTTAATATAAACCTAATGTATAACTAATATTTTAGTTTTACAACTATTTGTTTAGTTTTTTTATCTGGCTAAATAATTGTGTAGATTGAAATTAAAAACTTTTTTTATGAAAATCACCTTTCATGGTGCTGCGCAAATTGTAACTGGCAGCAAGCATTTATTAGAATTAAATAGTGGGACTCGTATTTTATTGGATTGCGGACTCTTTCAAGGTCGCGGTTCTGATACAGATGCAATGAATAAAGATTTTGGCTTTGACCCTAAATCAGTTGATTTTCTAATCTTATCTCACGCACATATTGACCATTCTGGATTAATTCCTCGATTAGTTAAAGAGGGCTTTAAGGGTGATATTATTTCTACTCCGGCTACTTACGATCTTTGTAAAATCCTTTTACAGGATTCAGCCAAAATTCAAGAATATGATATTAAATACACCAACAAAAAAAGAGCAAAGGCAGGAAAGCCGTTATTTGAACCGCTTTATACGCTAAAAGATGCATTGACTGCGCTTTCCCATTTTAAAAAAGTAAAGTATGGAATTATCTATCAGATTGAAGATGGTGTGACCTTAAGTTTTGAAGATGCAGGCCATATCATTGGGAGTGCATCTGTTCACCTCAATATAAATGAAGGTGGAGAAAGTAAAAAAATATCTTTTAGTGGTGATGTTGGGCGATACAAAGATTTAATTCTTAAAGCTCCTAAATCTTTTCGGCAGGCTGATTATATATTATTGGAATCTACCTATGGAGATAGTTTACACGATGATGCAAACCCAGCAGAAAATAAGCTGCTAGAAATTATAACAAATACTTGTATAAACAGAAAAGGAAAGGTAATTATCCCTGCTTTTAGTGTTGGCCGAACTCAGGAAATCTTATATTCTCTAAATAACTTAGAGTTGAAAGGTAAACTTCCCGATATAAAATATTTTGTAGATAGCCCGCTATCCGAAAAAGCCACTTTGGTGGTTAAAGCACATCCATGGAATTTTAACGATAAAGTTCAGGAAGTTTTAAAAGTGGACGATGACCCATTTGATTTTAAAGGATTACATTTTGTTGAGGATGCCGATGAGTCTAAAGCTTTAAATGATGATCATTCACCTATGGTTATCATTTCTTCCAGCGGAATGGCCGAAGCGGGAAGAGTAAAACACCACATCAAAAATAATATTGAAAATCCAAATTCCACCATACTTTTGGTTGGATATGCCGAACCCGCATCTTTAGCTGGCAGGTTAAAAAACGGCGTAAATCCAGTCTCTATTTTCGGTGATTATTATCCGGTGAATGCAAAAGTCCAATCTTTACAGTCGATGAGTGCTCACGGCGATCAAAACGATTTGTTACATTTTTTAGCTTGTCAGGATAAAAGTAAAATCAAAAAAATATTTTTAGTTCATGGAGAGATTGATGTACAAAATAATTTCAAAACCAAGCTGCAAAAAGAAGGTTATGGTGCTATTGAAATTCCTTACCGCCATCAAAGTTTTGAAATCTAGCTTAACAAAAAGCCCATCTTAGAATTTCTCAAAGATGGGCTTTAAAATTCACCACCTAATTTCTATTGTGCTTTTGGCAACTCTTTTCTTGGAAAAGGAGTTTTCATTTCTGATGTATTGTAAACAAAAGAAGCTACAATGGTTGCCGCTTGTTTCAAATCATCTTCGCTTAAACGATCAAAAGTATCTTCGTTTGAATGATGTGTTCTAGAAAAATATTCCATTCCATCCTGAATAAACTGAAAACCAGGAATGCCTAAAGCATCAAAAGAAAGGTGATCCGTTCCTCCTGTATTTCTAGGTGTAATAGCACTTGCTCCCATAGCATTAAAAGGCTTTAACCAATCAGCGAATATTGGACCTGCAGCTTCGTTTCCTTGTAGGTAAACACCACGTATTTTCCCTGTTCCGTTATCTAAATTATAATAAGCCACCAACTTATTTTGCTCTGGTTTTAGTTCCATGGTTTTTGGATTTCCAAAATGTTGTAAAACATAGTTTCTTGAGCCAAATAAACCTTGTTCTTCTGAAGACCAAAGTGCCACTCTAACAGTTCTTGATGGTTTTAAACCTGACGCTTTTAAAACTCGCATCGCTTCCATCATTACAGCACAACCAGCAGCATTATCTGTTGCACCTGTTGCCGCATGCCAAGAATCTAAGTGACCGCCAATCATCACCACTTCATCTTTTAATTTAGGATCCGAGCCAGGTATTTCGCCAATTACGTTATACCCTGTTAAGTCTTTGTCAAAGAATTTAGTTTTGATATCTGCCTCAAAAGCTACTTTTATTCCTGCTTTTAATAGACGCTGTAAACGAAGGAAATCTTCTGATCCCATTTCCAATTCAGGCAATACTGATGGAGCATCTTCTGCATAAGAAGCACCATTACTTGTAAAAAATGTTCCGTGTATTCCGCGGGCATAAGTTAAAACTAAGGTAACCCCTTCTTCTTTTAGGAAAGCCGAAGTTTGATCCCTAAGTTCTCGCAGTTTACGGTACCGTTCCATAAAACTTGCATCTCTTGGTGCTCTGCCACCAGCTCCTGCTTCTTGTGGTTTAGCCATGTCTGCTAATTCCTCATCAGTGTATCTAGTTCCGTCAGACTTAAAGCTGGTTTCTAAAGCATTCGAGGTTTCGCTTAAAACGATTTTATCCTTTAGTTTTCCTTTATATTGATTTAAATCAGACAAAGAATCTATCTTCAACAACACAATTTCTGACTTAACCAAACCATTGGTACTTGGTGTCCATGCTTTTGGAGAAGCAATGATATTGTGATAATAAGGAGAAGTCATGGCTGCATAATATTTCTCTATTTCCCATCCTTTACCAAATTTACCCCAAGGTTCTAATTTTACATTTTGTAAGCCATAAGTTTTCATTTGTTGTGCAGCCCAAGCCTGTGCTCTTTGTAAACCAGGTGAATTTGATAATCTTGGACCAGAAACATCTGTTAAATAGAATGCGGTTTCCATTACCTTAGAATGGTTCAAACCTTCATCCTTTATTTTTTTAAAGGCTTCAGAATCCTGAGCCATCGCAGCAGAAGTGATGAAAAGACATAACGCCGCATTGATAAGTAATTTTTTGTTCATGTTAATGGTTTTTGATGAATATCTAATGTATTCATTTGAAAATCAATTTGTACAATTAAATTTTAACAAACTTGTTACCTGTATTTTAGTTATAATTTTACAAATTGTAGCTTTAACAAATTCCAAACATGAAATATCTTAAATTCTTTATTCTACTTTTCATTTTTGCTGATGCATCAGCGCAAACTACTATTGTAAAACAAGATCCTGAAATCAAAAAAATGGTCGAAGAAGTGTCTGCTAAAAATGTGGAAGCAACGGTAAGAAAACTGGTAAGTTTTGAAACCCGACATACTTTAAGCGATACCCTTAGTAACACTACAGGAATTGGCGCTGCCCGAAATTGGATTAAAAGCGAATTTGAAAAATACAGCAAAGAAAGCGGTGGGCGCTTGAAAGTAGCTTTTGATACATTTGTTCAACCAGCAGATGGAAGAAGAGTTCCACAAGATGCCATCTTAAAAAATGTGATTGCCACTTTACCGGGCACTGATCCCACAGACAATCGGATTTTCATTGTTTCTGGTCATTACGATTCAAGAGCATCAGAGGCTAATGATGCCAATTCGAAAGCTCCTGGCGCAGTTGATGACGCCTCTGGAACTGCAGTTTCTATGGAATTGGCAAGAGTAATGAGTAAACAAAAATATAGCGCAACCATCATTTTTGTTGCAGCAGTTGGCGAAGAGCAAGGATTATATGGTGCTACTCATTTAGCTAAAAAGGCAAAGGCTGAGGGCTGGAATGTTGTTGCCATGATTACCAATGATATTGTTGGAAACACTTATGGAGCAGAAACTAATTTAAAAGATAACCGCTCAGTTAGAGTTTTTAGCGAAGGTGTTCCGGTTAACGAAACCAAGCAAGAAGCCGGTTTAAGAATAGCTGTTGGCGGCGAAAACGATAGTCCTGCCCGTGAATTTGCAAGATATGTTAAAGAAGTTTCAGAGCGTTATGTAGACCAATTAGATGTGAAATTAATTTACAGAAGAGACCGTTACCTACGTGGTGGAGACCATACTGCTTTCTCTCAAGAAGGTTTTGCTGCAGTTCGTTTTACAGAAATGAATGAGAATTTTGACCGTCAACACCAAAATGTAAGAAACGAAAACGGAAGAGATTTTGGCGATATGCCCGATTTTGCAGATTATACCTATATCCAAAAGGTTTGTAGAATGAATCTTTCTGTTTTAGCAAATATTGCCAAAGCACCCGCCGAGCCTCAAAATGTAGGTGTCGTTACTTCAGATTTAACCAACAACACCACCTTAAAATGGGAAGCGCCTAAAAGCGCTAAACCAGCAGGTTACTATATCCTGATGCGTGAAACCACCTCTCCATTTTGGGAGAAGAAAATTTACGTGACAGATACCACGGTTACCATACCTTATTCTAAAGACAATTACTTTTTCGCCGTACAATCTGTAGATGCTGAAGGTCACGAAAGTTCTATTGTTTTCCCGAAACCGGTGAGATAAGCTAATTTTTTTAGTCAACATCGACTTAAACGCTGACAGAATTTAGAATCCTGTCAGCGTTTTTTTGGTTGTGTTGGTTTTTATTAAATAAACCGGATGAGATGAAAAGTCTGAAAGGCAAGAGTACTTGTAAATACAGCCAGACTATCGGAAGTTTTTAGCAATAACCTAGCTTTTCAAAAAAAGAAAAAGCTTATTTCATATTTAATCTGCTCAAGTAAAAGACTTATCCTATTTTTGAGGCATGAATATCCTCATCCTTGGTTCTGGCGGCAGAGAAAGTACTTTTGCTTGGAAAATTTCCCAAAGTCCTTTATGTAAAAACTTGTTTATAGCTCCAGGAAATGCTGGAACTGGCGCTTACGGAAAAAATGTATCGTTAAAAGTGACTGATTTTGAAGGAATTGCTGATTTTGTTTTAAAAAACGATGTTAATTTAATTTTAGTTGGACCAGAGGAGCCTTTGGTAAAAGGGATTCATGATTATTTTTTAGCTCACGAAGAATTAAAATCTATTCCTATAATTGGTCCTAAAAAAGATGGTGCACAATTAGAAGGAAGTAAAGATTTCTCCAAAGTATTTATGGAAAAGTATGGCATTCCAACTGCTGCTTCACACACTTTCACTTTAGAAACTTTACGCGAAGGATTAACTTATTTAAAGCATCACCCGATGCCCGTTGTGCTAAAAGCTGATGGTTTAGCAGCAGGAAAAGGCGTGTTAATTTGCACCACATTAGTGGAGGCGCAAGAAGAATTAAGATTGATGTTAGCCGAATCAAAATTTGGCGAGGCTAGTGAAAAAGTAGTAATCGAGGAGTTTTTAACTGGAATAGAGCTATCCGTTTTTGTATTGACGGATGGAAAAGATTACTTGATTTTACCATCAGCCAAAGATTATAAAAAAATTGGCGAGGGTGATACAGGTTTAAATACAGGCGGAATGGGTTCGGTTTCTCCCGTTCCTTTTGCTGATAATGCTTTTTTGAAGAGAGTGGAGGAGCAAGTGGTTATCCCAACCATCAAGGGGTTACAAAAAGAAGGCATCCATTACAAGGGTTTTATTTTTATTGGTTTGATGAATACCAATGGAACACCCAACGTGATCGAGTACAATTGCCGTATGGGCGACCCAGAAACAGAAAGCGTTTTACCAAGAATAGAGAATGATTTTGTGGAGCTTTTAAAAGCTGTCGCTGATGAAAAATTAAAAGATCATACTTTAAAAATATCATCGAAAGTAGCCGCCACAGTAATGTTGGTTTCGGCCGGTTATCCAGGCGATTATATTAAAGGAAAAGGTGTTAGCGGATTGGAAAATGTTAAAGAAAGCTTAGTTTTTCATGCGGGCACTGATTTAGAAAATGGAATGATAAAAACGAATGGCGGCAGAGTTTTAGCAGTTACTACTTTACAGGACGATCTTTTCTCGGCTTTGCAGCAGGCAACTGCCGATGCAGGAAGGGTTTATTACGACGGAGCCACCTTCAGAAAAGATATCGGATTTGACTTATTGTAGATTTTTGGGTAATTTAATACTCTGAAATCTACTGTATTAGCTATTCGAAAATACAATGAATGACTAATTTTTGTATTGATTTTGCATCAAATAACAGCTCATTTCAAATATTTTGAAGAAATATTGTTTTGAAAATTTGTCTGGTACGATGTTCTCTTTACAGATTAACCAACAATGAACACTTTAAAAAAATATAGCTTAGGAATTTTATCATTATTATTAATGATCTCTTGCGCCAGACAAAACTTTGAATGGATTAAAATAAATCCTGATAAGATTATTCTGGCTAAAAATACCATGCCTTTTACAGAGCGTGTAAAAAACGTTGACATGACCTTGCAAATGCAAGAAAAAAGTGAACCTGTTTATTATAACGAGTCTAACACTTATTTCAATCAAAACAAAGATAAAGTCGCATCAACAACTACTTCTGAAATAAAAACAGAATCCACTACTAAAGCTTATGCTATTAAAAATACTATCACAAAAACCATTCAGTTCAACTCAAAAAATGCTTTAAATAAAAACACTGATATAGAATCGGCAACTAAGTTAAATGACGCTTTAAAAATTCCTCCGAACAAGAAAGTAAAAGGAGGAAACATCCCTCATTCGCAAATTAAATCATCGCCACAGCGTGAAGAGTTGAAAGAATCAACAACTGCTCCACTTGTTGAAAAAAAACCAGCTATACAAAAAGAAAATAACACTAAAGGAAAAGATGCCAAAACATTAAAAATATCTCAAAAAGGAAAAAGTTTAATGCTTGGAGGAGGAATTCTAATAGTATTGGGTTTAGTTTTAGGATTTATTTTTGGCCGCTCGGCTTTTTGGATTTCTGTCGCTGGTTTAGCTTTTACAATTGTCGGTTTTTTTATCAAAAACTAATTTTTAGATTTTTGATCTTTTAAAACTTCCTTTAATTTATCAATCAATTCTGGGCCTCTTAAATTCTTGGCAATGATTTTCCCTTCAGGGTCTAGCAGAAAATTTCTTGGAATAGAAACAACTCCATAAGTTGCGGCAATAATTTGTGTCCTATCTAAAATTTGTGTCCAAACCAATCCGTCGGCTTTTACAGCTTTAGTCCAGTTGGCAGAATTTTCGTCGATAGAAACTCCAAAAATGGTGAAGTTTTTATCTTTAAAAGTTTCGTATGCTCTTAAAACATTTGGGTTTTCTTGACGGCATGGTCCACACCATGAAGCCCAAAAATCAACCAACACATATTGTCCTTTAAAGCTTGATAATTTAATTGGAATTTGTTCAGCAGTTTTTTCTTCAAAATCTGGCGCTACTTGACCAAAATCTAAAGTTTTAGCTTTTTCCAATTTTTGAGAAATATAAATTGCTAATGGATTTTCCTTTAAATGGGCCGACAAACCCTTATAACCAGCTTCAACCAAACTGGTGTTCATATTGTCCACCGCTAAATCGCCATTTAAAGTATATAAACTTACGTAAGAATTGGGATGAGATTTTATAAAATCAACCATTGTTGTTTTCCTGATCTCCATCAAAGCTTCATATCTATCTTGAAATGTTTTGACCAAATTTTCTTTCTTCATTTGATCTGGAGAAAGCTGGTTAAACTCTTTGTTCAGGTCTACCAACTTTTGTTCAATAGGTTTTAAAGCCGATAAAAGATCTTCATGCTCTTGAAAAATAGGTAGACCGGTAACCTTTGCTTTCGCAATAGAATCTTTTGCAATCAAGGTCGCATTACCAGCATCTATAAAAAAACGGAAAATATCTTTTGGCGAATCTCTGTTGGTAAGATCCGTACCACTTTGATCTAACAACAGTGCCGCAAAAGTTGGAGAAGAAACCTTAATATTAAATTCAAATTTTCCGTTTTTAACGACTGCTGAATCCAATTTTTGCACCTGATCTACGATATGAATTAAATAAATATTCTTATCCGTTGAAAGGTTTTTAACCTCTCCTTTAAGGTGAAAATTAGATTGAGCAAATGCGAATATTGGTGCTAAAGACAGTAAGGTTATTAAAAATTTCTTCCTCATTTTAATTTAGTTTTTGGTAGGTCCGCCACCATAAATCGGGCATTTCGCCAGCAACTGCCAGTTGATAATCATCGTATAGACAAGGCACTAAATGAAAACGTTCATTCTTAGATCCCAATGTGGGGTATGGAACCTGCATCCACCACCTGTCGGTTTTTTTACTTTTTATAAATACCAGTTCATGTGCTTCTTCCTTTAAACTGGTTCTGTAAATCACATAATCTGATTTTGGCTGTAGCGGAATATCTTTTTTACGACTATAAAAACCATCAAAAAAGCACCAAATCATTTGAGCCATCAGCATTGCTGTTTGTCCGTTTTGGTCGTAAGCCGGATTAAACTCGTAAAAACCAATAGAAGTTAATTTATCACTATAGCCTGCATATCTGGCCATTTGACAGGCTTCTTCACCATAAAATCCATTTGGACCAGCGTTTGAGTTAGCCATCGCATCTGATGCTCTGATACTCGAAATATCAAAACTAATCATATCTGCATTCCGAATTACCGGTTCGGCAATATGAACTGCTCCACTAATTTCACCTAAACGTTGCGCATCAAAAAACAGCTTATCCATCACTCTTAAACTATCTTGATTTACAAAATAAGTTTGATAACCCAGATTAGAGAAATTAAATAGATAGTTAGGCTGATGTAAGAATATTTTGTTGAGGTAGGAGATTGAATTTGTAGCAATAGTGTCCTCAGCAGATTCATCTAAATCAAAATGAGAATCAATAATCACCAAATCAACTTTCTGCTCCAACTCTTCGTAAGCCATATATTGGGCATAGGTTAAATCTTGCCCGCCTCCTAAAATAATGGGGCAAATATTCTTCTTAATAAGCTCACTTATCACCATTTTAACGGCGATATAGGTATCCGAAACTTTTTCTCCAGGTTTAATATTTCCTAAATCAACAATTTTAGATTTGAAAGAACCTTCATTTAAACTGTATAGCTTTTCGCGGATATAATCCGGACCCAAAGAGCAGCCTTGATTATTAACGGCACCTCTATCATCCAAAACACCAAAAATGGCAATATCAAATCCTCCCTCATCTAAATCCGGAAAGGCCTCCTGAAAGAAAGTTGTTTTTATTCCTAAATGACTAGAATAATAACCTTCCTTGGGGGTAATTTTTGAAATATCAACGGACGAGAAGAAATCAGCTAAAGACATAGTTTAAACAATTCTATCAAATATCCATTTTTTCTGCTAAAATGAAAGTTAAAAATAGAACTGAATTGTAAAAGCTGCGTTATAGCATTAAAAATATCTATTGAATTGTATTTTTTAATAATAGTTTTACAGCGAAACAAACATTAAAATGATTTTAGTTACAGGAGCAACCGGATTTTTAGGAGCAGAATTAGTAGTTCAGCTTTTAGCGGTAGAAAATAAAATCAGATGTATCAAAAGAGAAAACTCTCACATTCCAACCAAATTAACTTCTTTTCAAAATCAGATTGAATGGCTAAATGCTGATATTTTAGATTTTTCTGATTTAGAGGAGGCATTTGAAGGAATTACAAAAGTTTACCATTGTGCGGCTTTAGTTTCTTTTAATCCCTCGTTAAAAAACAGACTATTAGAAGTAAATGCAGAAGGAACTGCCAATGTGGTGAATTTGTGCTTAGAAAAAAGTATTGAAAAATTAATTCATGTAAGTTCTATTGCCACTTTAGCCGATGCAAAAGGCGATGAATTAGTAGATGAAACATTTTTCTGGGAAGGTTTTGAAAAACACGAGGGTTATGCTGTTTCAAAATACAGAGCGGAAATGGAGGTTTGGCGTGGAATAAGTGAAGGGTTAAATGCAGTAATCATAAACCCTTCGCTAATAATTGGTGAAGACGCTGGGACTGAAGGTACTGGCTCGTTATTTGAAACCATCAGAAAAGGAATCAACTATTTTCCCATAGGCGGTGCCGGTTTGGTAGATGTTAAAGACGTTGCCAAAGCCATGATTTTATTGATGCAAAGCGATATCCGCAACCAAAGATTCATTATCAATGGGGAGAATGTTTTATATAAACATTTATTCGAAATCTCCGCCACGGCATTTGGAATTCCTACTCCAAAAAAAGCTTTAAAACCATGGATGATGAATTTTGCTTGGCGAGCAAATCAGCTTAAAAATTTATTTACTGGAAGTAAAGGGGGTTTGAATAAAACCACTGTTCAAGGCGCTTCGAAGGTGAGTAGATTCAACAATCAGAAAATTAAGAATGCAGTTGGAATTGAATTTATCGCCGCAAAAGAAAGCATTACCAAAATTGCAAATAGTCTAAAATCCGCTTAAATCTCAAAAAATTTAGCTTTTTACCAATCATTTGTGCAATTTTAAAGCATTAAAACAAATGCTTTGAAACCACACTTTATCATAGATTTCGACAGCACTTTTACACAAGTAGAAGCGTTGGACGAATTAGCCCGAATTTCTTTAAAAAATCATCCCGACAGCGAATCTATTTATCAGCAGATCGAAGATTTAACCAATCAAGCAATGGAAGGTAACCTTTCTTTCGGCGAGAGTTTAACTGGAAGAGTGAAACTTTTAAATGCCAATAAAAATCATTTAGATTTATTGATTAAGCATTTGAAGAAAAAAGTTTCTGCTTCTTTTCAACGTAATAAGCTCTTCTTTAAAAAACATGCGGATGAAGTTTTAATCGTTTCTGGTGGATTTAAAGAGTTCATTACACCTGTTGTTACGCCTTATCACATCAAAAAGAAAAACATCTACGCCAACACTTTTGTGTTTGATAAAAATGATAATATTATAGGATACGATGCTGAAAATCCACTTTCTCAGGAAAATGGAAAAGTTAAATTGCTAAAACACATGTCCTTATCTGGTGATATTTATGGTATTGGCGATGGTCATTCTGATTTCCAGTTGAAGGAATCAGGAATGATTAAGAAGTTTTTCGCTTTTACCGAAAATATTGAACGTAAAACTGTTGCAGAAAAAGCTGACCACGTAGCACCAAGTTTCGATGAGTTTTTATATGTGAGTGATTTGCCAAGGGCGATTTCTTATCCTAAAAACAGAATACTTTGTTTGCTGATTGGCGAAGTTCCTAAAGAAAGTATAGCGCTTTTAAAAAAGGATGGTTTTTCTATCCGTCATAAAACTTCTTTCGAAGAAAAATATGTTAAAGATGTGGGCATATTACTTTTGGGTGATGGAGAAAACATTTCAGACGAACAGTTAAAAGGTGCCATCAAGCTAAAAACCATTGGTTATTATGGCATCGCAAAAGAAAAAATAAATCTTGATATCTGTACTGAAATGGGAATGGTGGTTTTCGACAGCGTAAAAGCAAACCCATCAAATAAAACATTTATCGCCCGCCGTATGGCAGATTTTATCAATACCGGGACTACGCACATGAGCGCCAATTTTCCGAATTTACAATTACCTAAAATCGCTGAGTCGCACCGCTTGGTTCATATTCACAAAAATGTTCCGGGGATTATGTCTAAAATCACTAAGGTTTTAGCGAAACATCAAATCAATATTGTGGGTCAGTTTTTAATGACCAACTCAAAAATTGGTTATGTAATTACAGATATTGATACCAAATATGATAAATCCTTGCTCAAAGAATTGAGGAAGATTGAACACACGATTAAGTTTAGAGTGTTGTATTAGATTATTACTAGAAACTAATTTCACAAAAACAAAAGTTAATTTATTGTTGGTTTTTTACCAACTAATATCTATTATTGTATAGTTTTAAATTTTGTTTATTATTAATGAAAATCATCTTTTTAAAGAAGTTGGATTTATTTTCAATAAAGCATTCTGAGGCAGGCAAAAATTTAAGAACATGGAAAGAGATAGTAGTCAATGCCAAATGGAAAAAAAGATTAGATGTAATAAAAGATTTTCCTAATGCAAAAGTAATTAAGAATAGTAGAGCTAGATTTAAAATTGTGGGAAATAAATATCGCTTGGTTGTAGAAGTTGATTACGAAGATGAAATTGTAGAAATACGATTTATTGGTACTCACACTGAATACGATAAAATTAACGCTGAAACTATTTAAAGATTAGAGAATGAAAACAAAAAATTGGTTTTTGATAGAAACAGAAGAGGAATATAATAAAGCTATCTTAAGATATGAAGAATTAAAATCTTCCTCAAAAGGTACTTTAGAACATAAGGAAAAACTTCTATTGGTTCATTTAATTTCAGATTATGAAAATTCAGTTTCTGTTTTACCAGAAGTTGACCCTATAGAAATCATTAAAATAAGAATGGAAGATTTCGGTTATAAATCTGCTGATTTAGCTCAAGTTTATGGAGATAAAGGAACTGTTAGTAAAGTTTTAAATTACAAACAATCCCTTTCTTTAACAATGATTAGGAAATTCAGTCAATTACTAAATATTCCTGCCAATTATCTATTAAAAGAATATCAATTAAAGACTTCTAATTAGAAGTTTTCAAAGGTCTAACTTCCACCTTACTTGGTAAAGTTCTCGGATTCATCTGAAATAAATCAGTCACCATTTGACCAATATCTTCTGGCTGGATTTTCCAAGCATCTTTTTCTGCATCCGGCGTATGATCTGCAAAATGCGTCGCGACCGAACCTGGCATAATCGTAGTTACCTTGATTCCGTATTGGCGCAAATCTAACATGATGGCTTGTGAAAAGCCTGTTAAACCAAATTTGCTGGCATTATATGCCGACGCAGTTGGGAAGAAATTGGTTCCTGCCAAACTAGAAATGGTAATGATATATCCTTCTGATTTCTTTAAAGCTGGAATAGCGGCTTTCACACTATAAAAAACGCCTGTTAAATTGGTGTCAATCGTATCGTTCCACAGCTCAGGAGTCATTTCATCAATAGGTGCAAAATGACCTACACCAGCATTAGCGATTAAAAAATCTAATTGACCGAATTTTGCAATGGTTTGTTCAACTGCTTTTTGTTGCGAAACAAAATCCTTAACATCAGCAGCGATAGCTAAAACCTCAGGACCTAATTTTTTAGCAGCTTCATCTGCTCTTTTTTGTGAACGACTGGTAATCGCCACTTTTACACCTTGCTTCAATAAAGCTTCGGCAATTCCATATCCTATTCCTTTACTTGCGCCCGTAATTAAAGCGACTTTATTTTGAATGTTTTGCATGATTGTTTCATTTGTATTAGATTCTACAAAAATAACTCCATAAATGAAGGATTGTTTAAAAGAATCTTTTAATCCCGAATTGAGTTCGGGATCTCTTTGAGTACATCTTTAAAATATTTAACGAAGCTTTTGCCCAATTGAACGCTTTAAAAATGCTGAAATAATCCTGATAATCATCGGGACAGCATGACAAAGAAATTAAAACTTATACTTTTCCAACTTCATACCTAAATAAGAACTCCTTCTGGCTTGGGCATCTTTAAGAGAAGTGTCATTAGAAAAATAACTATCGAAAATTTTAGGTACAGCGATTCGCTGTGAGGTATAAATTCCAGAATGTCCGCTAAAGAAGTAGGCAATAAAACAAGCTAAAGCGAAGAACAAAACATACTCACCGCCAAATAATTCAACACCCATAAATGTACAAGCTAAAGGCGTATTGGTAGCTCCTGCAAAAACAGCGATGAAACCTAATGCTGCAAATAAACTTACAGGTGCATTCATTAAATCGGCTAAAGAGTTTCCTAAAGTTGCTCCGATATAGAATAATGGGGTCACCTCGCCGCCTTTAAAGCCAGTTGCTAGCGTAAATGTAGTGAAAATGATTTTCCAAAGCCAGCTTAAAGCATCAGCTCCGCCTTGGCTGAAGGCAGAGGATATGGTAATTGCTCCTGGATATTCAGCATCTACGCCTAAACTCAAATAATCGGGTTTACCCACCAAAAAATACAGCAAAATAATGGCTATTCCACCAAAAAATGGAATCATCCATTTGACTTTAAAAATACAATTAAATAGGTTCTTAATCGCATGGACCAGTTCGGCAAAAAGATAACTGGCTAAGCCAAAAGCCACCGATGCGCCTGCAATTTTAGCCATCAATAAAATATCCCATTTCAAATAATTGGAAAGGAAAAAATCTTTACTCTCTATAAAACTGATGTGATACAAAGTGTGGTGAACATTCCAAGCTTCCACCGTTAAATCGCCCACTAAACTGGCTACCAAACACGGAATAATGGCATCGTATTGTAAACGACCTAAAGCAATCACTTCAATGGCGAAAATGGCTCCTGTTAAAGGTGTTCCGAAAACCGCCCCAAAACCTGCTGCAATTCCTGCTAGTAAAAGTGTTTTAACATCTCTTTGATTCATCTTAAACCACGAAGCAAAAAGCTGGGCGATACTTCCACCTATTTGTACTGCCGTTCCTTCACGACCAGCGGAACCCCCGAAAAGATGGGTCATCACGGTAGTGATTAAAACCAAAGGACCCATTCGGGCTGGTACGCCTCCGCCAGGCTCATGGATTTCTTCCATAATCAAGTTATTCCCTTTTTCTGAAGATTTTCCCCACAGCTTGTACATGAAATGAATGGCTACTCCTGCCAAAGGCAAAAAGAAGAGCAAATAGGTGTGAGAAAAGCGAAAAAAAATGGCGCTTTTGAGCATCCAAAGAAATAAGGCAACTAAACTCCCAATCACTAACCCAACTGGAATAGTGAATAAAGTCCACTTTAAAAGATGCTTGAAAATGGAATACTGTTCTGATTGAATGCTGTTTTTAAACATACCCACAAATAAAAAATACTATTTTATCGGTAGGCGTCATCATACCAAAAAATTGGTCGGTTCAAATGGGTGGAACACCATCACCCTGATTATTATCGATATCAAATATAAAACTCTTTTTTAGAAAATGATGACCAAAGAACCAATGATGATAAATATAGCGCCAATCGCGGTTTTTACAGTCAGCGTTTCATTTAAAAAAATAATGGAAAGAATGATGGTTAAAGCCACACTCAGTTTATCTATAGGCGCAACTTGAGAGACTTTTCCCATCTGTAAAGCTTTAAAATAAAATATCCAAGAAAGCCCCGTTGCCAAACCAGATAAGCCTAAAAATAATAAATTATGCTTAGATAATAAACTAATCCCTTTCATTTCTCCCCTTGCCAAAACAATGGCCCAAGCCAATAACAAAATAACGACCGTTCTGATGGCAGTTGCTAAATCTGAATTGACATTTGCCACACCAATTTTAGCGAAGATGGCGGTTAAAGAAGCGAAGAAGGCAGCTAATAAAGCATAAATCCACCACATGATTTTCTTAGGTTTAAGTGAAATGTATCAGCTATAAAAAAGCTGCTTTATCCAATATATTTTTAAAGATAGCATTTGTTTCTACCGTATTTGTGAGCTCATGTATTATCCTTTCTTCAGTTTGAACAAACGGATGTTTGGTTAAGTCTTCCCGCTCATTAGACAACATATTTTTTAGTAATTCTGGCCCAATTTCTAAATGAAATTGAAGTGCTAAAACATGATTTTGATAACTGAACGCTTGGTTTTTACAAGCAGTGCTATACATTAAATGTTGCGCACCATCAGGTATATCAAAAGTGTCGCCATGCCAATGAAAAACGCTAAAAGTAGCTGGTAAATCTTTTAATAGTACATGAGATTTCCCCTCTTCAGTTAAATTAACATCAAACCAACCTATTTCCTTTTCTTTATTTTTGTAAACTTTACCTCCTAATACCTCTGCAATAAGTTGTGCGCCTAAACATATGCCTAAAACTATTTTTTTTGCGTCTATAGCTTGCTTTATAAATGCTTTCTCTGCCTTAAACCACGGAAATTTATCTTCTTCCTCCACGCCCATTGGACCGCCTAGAATAATGAGCCAATCAATTTCTTGGATGTTTGGAAGCTCGAAATTTTCAAATAATTTAGTAACTGTTAGTTCATAACCTTGATGTAAAGCCCAATCTTCAATATATCCTAAATTTTCAAAAGCTACATGTTGTAAATAATGAATACGCAATTTTTTCATGAAAATAAATTGATGGATAACTATAAATGAATTAAAAAACCTTGTTTAGGGAAGATGATGTTTAAACCCAACTCATTTCCAGCTTTCACTTCTTTCTTGATGGTTTCGATATTGTGTTCTACCGGTTTCATGTGGGTGATGACCACATTCAAATTTTTCATCGCATCAGCTCCAGCGTAATTACTTAAATGCTGCATTTCTTCCATCAATAATTTCGGCGTCAAATGCCCAAATAATTGTTTCTCTGATCGAGCATTTGGAAAAGAAACTTCTATTAGTATGGCTTTTAACTGATGACTTTTTATGAGTGGCGCAACAGCTTTCCAAAGTTGATTAAGTTTGTCTGATTGCTCGATTCGATCTGCACCAGTATCCCCCAAGTACAAGACATAATCCTGATTAGAACGAACAAGAAAAGCAGTGCTTTGATAAGGTTTGGAATGACTCAATTCAAATGGTGTAACCAGCATGGAAGTGTTCTCTAAAGAAATTTCTTGGTCAGGATTTAGACTTACATAATGGTATTTCGCCAAAGCTGGCTTTTCACCTTCGTTTGCGAAATTTGCCCAAGTATCCCAACTAAAATAATGCTTTTTGAAAACATCTATAACGTAATGCATGGCATAAATAGCTTTCGGACTGTCGTCCGGAGAATTCATAATTAAGCCCGATAAATGATCTAAATGACCATGAGAAATCAGATAACCTTTGATGTTTTTTTTCAAAACATCAGCAGCAGCATCTTTAAATACATGCTTCTTAACTGCCTTTTCTAATCCCGCTTTAAGCGTACCCGCATCTAAGCAAACATAATTTTCGCTTCCTTTTGGAGCAATCATGTAGGAAGAAAGATTACTTTCGTCGCTTCCACCTAAAACACCTAAAGGAATGATTTTAAAACTTTGGGCATTCAAAATCTGGCTTAAGCCGATAAAAAATAAAAGAGTAAAAATCCTTTTAATCATGAGCATCGTCTGAATTTATAAGCTTAAACTCAGGAACAGGTTTTAAATCAAATGTTTTGCCTTTTCTCCAAAGTTTCAATTCCTTTTTTAAGGTTTTTTGATTACGCTTTGTGGTTTCTTCATCATCCAAATCGCTTAAATCTGGCTTACCCGCATTTACCCAAGCGGTGTACCAATAACCAGCAGTATAATAAATGGCGGCTCTAAATCTGCGTTCCAATAATCCGTCTAAATTTTGATGCAAAGTTTTTACGTAATCATCACTAAAATACCAATCGCCATATTGATTTTTCACAACTCTATCGGCACTATCTAAACGATAAATATTTCTTCTTGGAAATGATTTTCTCAAGTCGGCTTCTGCTTTCAATAAAGTATCTGCGGTAGCATGAGTAGCCTCAATCATATCCCAAGTAGTTTGGTCAACATCTTTAAAATAAGGCGCTGAACCTATATTAAGATTGATGGTTTTACCAAACATTTCCAGCATTTCACCTTCAAATAAAGCATGAATTCCTTTTTGATCTGTCAATTGTCCGTTATGGTTGGATGAAGTATGTAAAGGCATATTGGCATCACTAATGTAATGACCTAACGTTGCTGCCAAAAAAATAATTTCATTCTTACTTTTTTTCTTGAAAGCATCGGTAAGTTTAGCTTCCATTTCATTAATAGTCCAAGGCAAAGTTCCTTTTTTACTTAATTCTTCGGCACCAAATTTTTCTTCTGCTTCTTTAAAATATTTGGGTAACGTATGAATAGCATCTGCACCATAATCTTCTAAATCAATATAATGACGAGGAAATTCGGCTTTATCGCCAATGGTATATTTTCTAATATCCGGCACTACCGACTCTTCGGTAATAAAATTAGCATGGTTATAGAAAAACGAACGCAAAGGATCAGGCAAGGCGAGAATAGATGAGTGGTTTATATAATGATGTCCCCAGCTTCCCCAAGCCCAAGCCAGGGTACTTAATCCCGTAATAGAAAGCGTAATTACTATTGCTTTCCAATTGAATTTTCTCATTTTCATATATCCGTTAAACTCCAAATTTAAGCAAATCATATCATAAGGTTTAAATTTATCTACCTTATAAAACCAGATATTATTCCGATTTTTACACACAAAACGCTAATTAAAATCATGAGCATCACTCCAGAGATTCAAGAAAAATTAGAAAAATTGCAAGAAAAATATGCTGCTATGGGGCAGGATATGCTTTCTTATTTAGACGGTTTGCTACACGCAGATTATCTGACGTATTGGGATTATATCCATCTGGATACTCTGTTGAGTTTGCAAACACCTAAAACTCACTTCCCGGATGAGGAAATCTTCATCCTATATCATCAAATTACAGAGCTTTATTTTAAGCTAGTGATTCATGAATGCAAACAGATTACAGAACATGAAAGTTTAAATACTGCATTTTTAATATCCCGCTTAAAGCGGATAAATAATTATTTTGAAGTTTTGACTCACTCTTTCTCTATTATGATCGACGGGATGGAAAAAGATCAGTTTTTGCAATTCAGGATGTCTTTATTACCGGCAAGTGGTTTCCAAAGTGGGCAATACCGAATGATTGAAATTTATGCTTCGGATTTTATTAATCTGGTAGCAAAAGATCAGCGAGAAGCTTTAAAAAACTCGCCTTTAGAAGATCAGTTTAAACAGATTTATTGGCAGGATGGTGCAACAGAACTATCCACTGGAAAGCAAACTTTGACTTTGAAACAGTTTTGGAAAAAGTACAAAAAGCAGTTCTTAGAATTAGCCCAACAAGTAAAAACAAATAATTTGTGGCAAAGTTATTTGAGTCTAGAACAAGACAATGAAGAATTAAAAATCTTACTTCGCAGATTTGATGTTTTGGTCAATGTAAATTGGCCTTTGGCGCATTATAAATCTGCAGTAAGATATTTAAACCGAGAACCACAAGAAATAAAAGCCACGGGCGGCACCAATTGGCAAAAATATCTCCCTCCACGTTTTCAAAAAAGGATTTTTTACCCTGAACTATGGACAGAGAATGAAAAAGAAGAGTGGGGGAAAGCTTGGGTAGACGAAGTGTTACATAGCTACGATTAAAATGAATAAACAAATTTGTAAATTGCACATCGCAAACTAATAAGAGATATGACCGAGACTTTAGACCTTAAAATTACCAAAGCTAAAAATTCAAAACTACCTCAGGTAGATTTTGACAACCTTCCTTTTGGTAAAACATTTTCTGATCACATGCTTACTGCAGATTATGAGGATGGCGAATGGAAAAATTTTGAGATTGTGCCTTACGGAAATATCAGTTTAAGTCCCGCTATCTCTTCGATACATTACGGTCAATCTTTTTTTGAAGGTTTAAAAGCTTACAGAAACGATGATGGGAAAATCACCATTTTCAGACCAGATAAAAACGCCATCAGATTTAATAAATCTGCAGAAAGGTTGTGCATGCCAACTTTACCAGAAGATATATTTGTACAATGTTTAGCTGCAGTTGTTGATTTGGATAGAGATTGGGTGCCTAGTAAGGAAAACTGCACTTTATATATTCGCCCGTTTATGTTTGCTACCGACCCATTTTTGGGTGTAACGCCTTCTTCTACATATAAATTTATGGTAATACTAGGTCCATCGGGTCTATATTTTTCTAAAAATTTAAGAGTAAAAGTAGAAACAGAATATACTAGAGCCGCAGAAGGTGGTTTTGGTTATGCAAAAGCAGCTGGAAATTATGGTGGTGCAATGCTTCCTCTAAAAAAAGCCAATGAACAAGGATTTGATCAAATAATTTGGACCGACGCTAAAAACCACGAATATATTGAAGAACTAGGTGCCGCAAATATTGCTTTTGTAATTGATGGGAAACTAATCACTCCTTCTACTAGAGACACCATTTTAAATGGCGTAACTAGAGATAGCGTTTTACAATTAGCTAAAGATTTTGGAATGGAGGTAGAAGAACGCAGGGTTTCTATTGCAGAAGTTTTAACAGCCATAGAAAATGGCACTTGTACTGATGCTTTTGGTATTGGTACTGCGGCTACTTTAGCACAAATTGCAGAGATTGGTTATCAAGGGAAAGATTATATTCTGCCAAACCCAACCCATAGCGTATTTGCAGCAAAAATGAGAAAGGCATTAGATGACATCAAATACGGAAGAGTAGAAGATGTGAAAGGTTGGAACTATATTGTATAGATTTTTAGAAAAAAAATTAAAAATATAAGAGCCAAGATTTAATTAAATCTTGGCTCTTTGGTTAAGTACAATTGTCTTGATTCTTATGTCTTAAATCTTACTTCTCAAGAACTTATCTATCCAAAGCATCATTTACCAATTGCTCGAACTGGCTAAATAACTCGTTTTTATGGACAGCAGGATAGACCTGAGTCATTAATACGGCTACAGATTTTCTTTCAGGATCTATCCAGAAAATGGTATTAAATGCACCGCCCCAACTTAATTTTCCAACTTTAGATCCGTTTTTAATCCCCTTTTGTGTAGTAATTTCGAAACCTAAACCAAACTTATCTTTCCCTACATTCAAATCTCCAATTTGATTCATGGCCATTAGATCAACTGTTTCGGGTTGCAAAATGATTTTACCTCCAAACTCTCCTCTGTTCAAAATCATCTGGCAAAATTTAGCGTAGTCTTCTACGGTAGAAGATAATCCAGATCCCCCAGAAAAATAGGTTCTTGCTCCGGTTATTGGGAAATTCACATTATACCCCTGACTTACAATAGGAACTCTTTCTAATCTTCCTTCTTTGGTTTCGGCATACATTACCGCTAAGCGATTTGCTTTTTCTGCTGGGATATAAAAGAAAGTATTATCCATTCCTAAAGGCTTTAAAATGGTTTCATTTACATATTCTGATAAATTTTTACCACTTGCTTTTTCGACTACAGCACCCAAAACATCAATACTTAAACCGTAAAAGAAAGTACTATTAGGTTGAACTGCCAATGGTAAGGTTCCTAATTTTTTCATCTTATCCCCAATGGTCACTTCGTCGGCAACAGCTAAGTCAGGAATTCCATTTTTAGCATAAATCATGGAAAGCATAGGATTTGCGAAGCCATAACCAATACCAGAGGTGTGAGTCATTAAGTTTTTAATGGTGATTGTGGATTTAGCATCAACAGTGGTATAAGTAGTGTCTTTCACATTGAAAGTGGCGATCACTTTCATATTTTTAAATTCAGGAATATATTTCGAAACCGGATCATCTAATTTCAATTTACCCTCTTCAATCAATTTCATTGCTGCCGCTGTAACTATTGGTTTAGTCATGGATGCAATTCTGAACTCAGTTGTTGGGCTCATTAAAGCTTTAGATTCACGATCTCTAAAACCAAACCCTTTATCATAAATAACTTTCCCATTCACAGCTACTAAAGCTGTTGCTCCAGCTGCCCATTTATTAATTAATGAAGATCCTAATAAACTATCAATTCGGTCTAAATTAGCCTCTTCGATTCCAAGTTTTTTAATGTTTGTTACAGCAACTAAACCTTTATTAACCTTAGGAGAACATGCGCTAAATCCTAAACTGAATACTAAAGCAATTGCAAAAAATTGATTTCCTTTTCTAAATAATCTCATGTGTTTATTCTATTTGTTATCTTTTCTAGCGGCTCTTCTTTTCTGACGATCTTCTCGTCTAATTTCTCTTTCTGCCTTTGCGTCTTTAAAATCTTTTGCTCTTTTTAAAAGTTTGGACTCTTTTTCTTTTGTAACACCTACGCTTTCTTTTATACCTGCAAAAACTGTCTTCCACATCAAGTTAAAAAAAGATGCTTCTGATGGTCTAGCATAATAAGGGTGACTAATAACTACGGGTTTATCTCTTCTTGGATTTGAGTTATTTAACAAAAGTGCATTTGCAAATAATGATATCAAACCCATTTTTTTAAAGTTCTCTCTTTCATCCTTCTTCATCAACACCACATTCAAGTCTTCATATTTAAGGGTAAGTGTTCCACCTGCTCCCTTTAAGTTTCCTTTGATGTCAAAATCCATTGAGTTTAACTTTCCTGAACTAATAGAAACCATGGCTAATGGCTTGGTCAATGAATTAACCGTCGACATATCCATAGACCCTAATGAGCCATTGTATCTAAAGGCCCCATTTGGATCTGTTAAATTAAATGCGATGTGAACATTTAATTTACCTTTTCCCATTAAATAAGTTTGCACATAGGCATTAGAAATATTACTTTTAGTTAAAGCTAAGGAGTCATTTGTTACATTGTAAATATTCCCTTTTAAATCATTAAAAAAGACAGTCCCTTTTTCATTTGTTTTGGGATTATATTCTGTATAACTGATATTGATGTTTTTTAAACTTACGGTATCGGATTTGATCCCCCAAGCTACTCTTTTTAAAGCGATGTGTGGGTAGTTTTTCCCTTTATCTATATTCTTTACTGGTTTATCCCTATTTAAAAAGGCAGAAAGATTACCGTTTAATATTTTTACTTTTGATGCAGAAACGGTTCTAGTCTCTAAAAAAGTATTGAAATTAACTTGATTCACAATGATAGAATCAAATTGCATTTGATACCTTTCTTCTTGTCTTTCAAAGTGTTTTGAAAAAACCATCTCACCGTAACGCGGTGTTAAACTAACTCCATTTACCACTAATTGCTTTTTCATCGAAGAAACATAGGCATGCTTAATGCTTAAATGATACATAGAATCTGGTGTAGCAAAGTCATAATCACTGATTTCGGCAATTACATCTTTAATGTTATAAAAACGTGTTGGATCCTTACTGGAAGTAGAATCTATCAGAATATCATTCAATCTGATATTCATTTTATCTAAATGAGTAGTTTTTGGTTTTTTAAAAGATCTATCTACGTATCTAAAATCAACGTTGGTCAAAAACAAGGTGGCAATTTTTAACTCTTTTAAAGCTTTATTTATTCTTTCATATACGGTACGCTTGTCAACGCTTTTTCTAGCTAGGCTTCCTAGTTTTGTGTAGTAAATTGTCAACGAAGGTTGTTGAATATTGATATCTCTAATAGTCAGTTTTCTCTCTTTATATACTTTAATTGGATTCACCCGCTGCAAAATCAGTTTTTGAACTTGTAGATCAACGATGTTTTCTGGGGCACTACCATTATCAATCATTCTTTGGTAAACTGCTAAATCAGGAGTTATTGAAATGCTATCAACTTCTACTCCACCGGTAAGAATATTTACCTTTATATCTTTAAATTTTACAATGTAAAGGCTATCTGAAGCATCCAGTATGGTGTTTTGAATGGCCTCTCTTAAAAGTGGTTTCCATTGACGGTTTACATACCAAGCAACTGCCGCTAAAAATAAAATTATAACTACTAAAATTGATAAGGTCCATTTAAGAACTTTGTGTTTCTTTTTGGGCTTTTTCTCGGTATCCATTTGTTAAATATAAGCATTTCATCAATCCAAATATTCAGCCAAAGAAATTATATTTCGACTTTGTGCTATCAATTCTTTTTTTAAAAATCTGTTGAAATTTTATGCTCTCAAGAATTATAAAGCTTGTTTTAAGGTCTCAAATCTTTTCACACTTAATCGGGAACTAATGTATGATGCAATCAAAGAAATAATAAAAACCGTCAGAAAAACTAAACCAAAATCTAATAATTTTAAAGTCATAGGGTAGGCATTTACTACCATATTTCCTTCTGCCATAGTGATGAAACCATAGCTGATTTGTAACCAACAGAATATTCCGCCTAAAATTAAACCTAATAAACAGCCGATAAAAGAAATCATCAATCCTTCTAAAAGAAAGATTTGTCTAATGAGGGATTTGTCTGCTCCCAAGCTATTTAAAACAGCGATGTCTTTTTGTTTATCAATCACCAGCATGGTTAATGACCCAACAATATTAAAGGTTGCAATAAGCAGAACGAAAGTGAGGATGAGATAAACCGCCCACTTTTCTGAATTTAAAATTTTATAAAGTAGTACATTTTGTTGAATTCGATCTTTTACAATAAAAGCATCACCAAGTTTGCTTTGTAACTCGCTTTTCACCTTATCTGATTGATCTGGCTTTTTTAAAATCACTTCTGAAGCACTGATGTTTTTACTTTCGCCTAATAAAGCTCTAGCAGTTTTTAACGGGATGATAACTTGATTATCTGACTCTTGATTGGATTCGAAAACACCTACTGGATGTAGAAATCTAGAAACAAATTCATCTGTTGGCATAAAGGCCGATGATGTTCTTTTATTAGGAGAGTAGATTTCTAAAATTCTTTGCTGATCATTTATATTGATGCCGAGTGTATATTGAACTGTCGAACCCACTACCGCATAATCCTCTCCATTGGCATTCAAAATAAATTCACCTTGTACCAATGTAGAGTCTATTTGATTATTTGCTAAAAAGTCTTTACTTACGCCTTTTATAATGCCAATAAATTGTTGATTGCCATATCTTAGCAATGCCTTTTCTTGTAATACCTCGGTATAATTTGCAACACTATTATCTTTCTTGAAATTAAGCAAAACTGTATTTTGTGGATTGAACGTTTTCCCATTTGCAGGCTCTATCCTTAGATCTGGAGCCAGGGTATTAGACAAAGAAATGACTAAGGTTTCTAACCCATTAAAAGCCGAAAGAATAACGATTAATGCGGCGCTTCCTATAAAAACTCCAAGCATAGAAATACCTGAAATAATATTGATAGCATTGGTAGACTTCTTAGAAAAAAGATACCTTTTAGCTATATAAAAAGCCGTATTCATTTCTAGGAATTAAAAAACGGATTGAAAGATTTTTCGAATGCAATAGTTGTAAACGGACCATGACCTGGGTAAACCTTTACACGCTCGGGTAGGGTAAATAATTGACTTTTAATACTGCTGATTAGCGTTTCGTGATTTCCTCCGGGTAAATCCGTACGACCAATACTTCCTTTAAATAGGACATCCCCACCAATTAAAATAGCATCAGCTTTATTATAAAAACAAAGATGAGCTGGTGAATGTCCTGGCGCAAAAATGATTTCTAAAACTGTATTTCCAAAATTTATAGTTTCGCTTTCTGACAAAAACACTTCTGGATCAGGAGAAAGTTCATATCTAAAACCTTGTTGAGGAGCGTATGACGGAACCGCATGTAAAAGCTGCAACTCGCCTTTATGAAATTGGGGTTTTAGACCATATTGATCATAAATAAATTTATTCCCGAAAACATGGTCGATATGGCAATGCGTATTTAATAAAAGAACTGGTTTTAGATTGTTATCTTTTATATAGTTTACCACCGCGTTTTGCTCATCAGAGGTGTACATTCCTGGGTCTATAATCACACATTCCTTAGTTTCATCCCAAAGAATATAGGTGTTCTCCTGATAAGGGTTATTGGTTAAAACTTCTAAATTCATCATTTTTGCAAAATCCAACTGGCTAAATCATCAACAACTGGTTGATCTACATTTAAAGGTTCTTGATATTGACGGGTGCTACCTTTTTCGGTTACAAATGAAAACAAATGGTTAACCATTGGATAAATCTTAGCGTCAACTCTCTTTTTCCCTTTTAGACCATTAATCCACAGGTAATAATCCTGTAAACCAACCTGAAAATCATTACCACCTTGTATGATGAAAATTCTTGTATTTAGCTTTTTTGCAATTTCCACTTGATTCATTGCATTTAAATCAGCCCAATAAGAAGCTGGCAAGCCTAAAATAATCGAGTCTTGCGCTATACTTGTCTTGGTAATTGCTTTTGAGGCATTAAGTTCTTTGATGCTTTGATCTAATGCCGCTTTACCAGCTTTAGTAGTATCATTAGTAAATTTTATAAAATAATTATTTTGCTCAATAGATATATCTTGAAGCTTTCTTGCCGGTGCTGCAGCTAAAATTATACCCTTTAAAAATGTTTCTTGAGAAGCTATTTTTGGGGCTAACATTCCTCCCAAACTGTGACCGAATAAATATACTTTTTGAGAATCAACCTGCGGAACCTTTTTAGCATAGTTTAGAACTGCAATAGCATCGTCTGTAACCTCTTCCTTTGTAGTAAATGCACCATTAAATTCATTGGCATATAAAGTTGTTCTTTTTACATAACGAACGGACGCAATACCTTTAGAAGCTAAACCAACTGCCAAATCCTTAAACGGTTTTTGAGCACCTATACTTTCATCCATGTCTGCGGGCCCTGAACCATGAACAAAAACTACCATTGGAACATTTATACTGTCTTTTGGTAAGGTCAACATAGCGGGTAAACTATGTTCACCAGATTGAATATTAATTAACTTTTCAGTGTATTTAGTGGTATCAGCATAAATAGGTAGTTTATAATTATTTTCTGCCTGTTTGGGCAGGATGAAAAAGCCTACCAATTTTTGGCTATTATTAAAAACGAACTGGAAAGACTGCGTATCGTTAGTGAACTGGCATTTCAAAATTACGATTTGGAATTCGCCTTGGACCTTATTTTGCGCACCATCTACTGACTCAAATTTTCCTAATGAAGTTTGAATTTGTGCCCACATTTTCTCCAAATTCTCTGGTGCTACTTTGTCCTTTACAGAAACGTCAAAGAAATCTTGTGCTTTTACATAATCTTTTTGATCTAGCGCATCAAAAAATGAGTTCGCAGTGTTGATATAAGTTAAAATGTTTTGCGCTAGAGCTGCACTTCCAATCAGCAATAAAACAATTAAGATTCTGTATTTTTTCATTTTTGGGTTTATAATTTACCTGATTTAATTTTTCCAGGTAAGGGTTTTGATCATTTTATCAATATCGGTTTTAATAAAATCAACTATAGGCTGTATAGAGTCTACTTGAGGTTTTTCATTAAAATATAAAGCTCCTCTTAAAAAGTGTTTAACGCTATCTGTTAAATAAAATTCTGTCGAAGATGCCGTATTGCCATCTATGGTATAAAAAATACCATAAAGATTTCTCTCGGGGACGCTAATTCTTCCTTCATCTATTCCGGTCGCTTTAACGGTATGTTTAAAGGCAAGTTTCCTTGAATCCTCCACCAACTTATTTAACTCGATTTTAGAATCCATGGTATAATAGCTAATATGCAACTTGGCATTAAATTGAGGGAAAGTTAAATTGTACCAGTTTGGATGATAGCCATCCACACTATCCAAATACATTTTGCCATACTCTGGATAATCGAAGCTGTAATGAGGGTTATCTTTAAATGTCTGGTATTTTTTTTCTGGAAAATCTATTCTGAAATACCCTCTTGGCTTTGGAGCATAATCCGAACTACTACTACAAGCCGTTATGAAGAGCAATGAGAATAGAATCAGAAAAATATATTTCATGGCTTTAAGGTATAAAATTTTATGTATTTATTGTTTCAATCTTACCTAAAAACGCATTTACAACTAGCTATTCCAAATTTCCCAAGACTTATCTGCCTGAAGTTGTAGCATCTCTGCTCCATTTTTAATTTTGGCTCCGTTTTCTTTTCCTTTTTTTAAAAAAAGACTTTCTTCAGGGTTGTAAATTAAATCATAAAGAAGATGCTTATCAGTTAAATACTCATAAGGAATATCTGCACATTGATTTGTATGAGGAAAAGTGCCAAGAGGGGTAGTATTGATAATGATTTGATAATCATCCATCGTTTTCTTACTAAAATCTTTGTAATCATACATTCCTTTTGCGGCTCTCCTGCTAACAAATTTATAATCAATATTTAACTTTTCTAGCACATACTTTACGGCTCTTGCTGCACCACCATTGCCAAGAATCAACGCCTTTTTATGATGCCTTTTTAAGAGGGGTTTTAAAGATTTCTCGAAACCGTAAGCATCGGTATTGTAACCAATAAGTTTAAGTTTATGAGGGTTAAATTTACAAAGCTCGCCTGAAAATAATGATTTAATAGAATGATGATGAGTTACTTTGATACAATTAACTGCGTCAATTTCTTTTGCTACTTCATCAGTCTCATCGAGGTAAAACATCACCCCAATTTTATGGGGTATTGTAACGTTTAGCCCACATAAATCTTTTTCGTTTTCAAGGAGCTTAGGTAAATCACTTAAGCTTTGAATAGGGAAAAGTTGATAGATACAATCCGTCAACTTTTCTCTGGTAAATTTTTCTGTGAAATATTTTTCAGAGAAGGAATGTCCTAAAGGATAACCTATTAATCCAAATTTTTTCATTACCAAAACACCCTCAGACTCTATAAAAAAGTCTAGTTTTCTTTACTTCAAATTTAAAAAATGGTTAAAAGTATCACCACGTAAACCCAATCTTATGGTTTCTAGTGGGATAACTTCCGCAGGAGCTATGTTACCTAAATTAACATTGGCACCTATTAATTCTATAAACCAAACTTGTTGTGCTTTTTGAGGAGCTTCCCAAATAATAGTTTCTTCTGGTATTTGTGTTAAAATTTCATCCACCAAGCCTTGCCTTACTTCTCCTGAGTCTCTGTAGATACCTACATTTCCACCTTCACGAGCTTCGGCAATTACTTTCCAAGCTCCAGCTTCAATTTCGGCTTTCATCAGTTTGATCCATTTATATGGAGCAAATATTTTTTTCTCGTCTTTAGATCCAACTTCAGAAATTACAGTAACTTGTTTACTTAATTTACTAATATATTCGCACTTTTCTTCGTGAGGAATTTCTATCGAACCGTCAGAAACTTCTACAAATTCCATCCCAAACTCATCTAAAATTTTTCTGTAATCTTCAAACTGACCACGGATGATAAAAGCTTCGAAAAGTGTACCTCCAAAATAAACTGGGATGCCCGCATCTCTATAAATCTTTAGTTTCTCTTTTAGATTGGGCGTAACAAAAGAGGTGCTCCAACCTAGTTTTACAATATCAGTATGCGTTCCAGCTACCTCAATAAAATCTTCTACTTGTCTTAAACTCAGACCTTTGTCCATTACCATTGTTAAACCTCTTTCACGAGGTTTAACAGAACGCTCAGGGATATTATTTAAATTATAATTCATAACAGGGTGCAAAAATCTTAAAAAAAATCCAATTCTCTATAAAACTGTTTTTTAATCCAGATTTTTCATCGGCTTCTAAGCCGTATAGCGGTTAATAATATCAATAATTACCTTATTGGTTTGCAATTGAGGGAGGTATTCGAACAATAAATAATGTTTTTCAACATCTGATGTTAAAGCTGTTTCTAACTGAATTAAAGCCTCGTTATTTTGACCATTTGCAATTAGATAAGCTACAAATCGATAATATAAATCTGCCGAGTCTGGATTGTTTTTAATCCCTTCAGCAATAATTTCAATACATTTTGGAATATTTTCTTTCTCAAAAACAATAGAAGAGTAATCTAACCAAGCTTCTACATCTAAGGGATTTACTTCCACTACCTTCTCGTAAGCTTGTTCAGATTCGGTTAAATTTCCAAGTTTGTACTGCGCATCTGCAATAGCAAACCAATAATCAGGATTTTGGTCGTCTAAGTTTAAAGCCTTTTTGTAGAAATGTAAAGACTCGAAAAAACGCTCTTCAAAATCAAGAGTAACGCCAATTCCATACCAAGCATCTGCTAATTTAGTATCAATTTTCACCGCTTTTTTATAAAAAGAGCGGGCTTCATCCATTTTTTCTAATTTCTCATAACACTCGCCAATGGCGCAATAAGTATCTGCATTAGGTTGTTCGTATTCGAAAGTTTGACGGTAAACATCAATCGCTTCTTGGAAACGATCTAATTGCACCAATGCATTTCCTTTATTAAAATATGCGGAAGCAAAACTATCTTTGATCAAAATCGCATAATCATATGCATCAATAGCTTTCTCAAATAAGCTCAACTTATGGAAAGCATTACCCAAATTATACCAAGCGGCGTAAGAATAGGGCTCGTTATCAATATATTGTTGATAAAACTGAATGCTTTCTTCCTGCTTATCTAAAACATCATAACAAAATGCCAACTCATAAAGCGCATCCTGATTTTCCATGTTGTTTTCAAGGCAAAGTTTTAAATACGAAACAGCTTCGTCATAATCGCCCATGTTTTGATGAACAAAGGAAATCTGCATCAACACTTCATCCTTGTTTTCGGCCATATCCAACGCCTTTTTCAGATTCTCTAAAGCATCATCATGTTGTTCTAAACTCTCGTAAATATTTCCTCTGATCATGTAGATATCAGCCTCAGAAGGCTCTAACAATTCAGCTTTTTCTAAAGACTCGAACGACTTTTCAATTTCGTTGGTAAAAACATGTAGCTGAGCCTTTTTAATATGGAAAATTGCTGCAAAAGGATGCTGCAAAACCGCGTATTCAATCACCTGCAATGCCTTAATAGGATCGCTTTTGTCGATATAATAATCTATAATGTTTTCAAAGGCTTGCGCATCAAAAAAATATTGATCCTGATTGCGGATCATCTCTTCGTAACGCTCTACTGATAATTTTGGATCTTCAGTAAATTCAAATTCGAATTCTTCTTCCATTCGGTAACAAATATTAAAGAGAACGTGTCAGGAAAAATAAAATTTGAAAACTCATTGCTTTCACCCGACTTATTACTCTCAAATTATAAATATTAATCACATGGTTGTTATTATATTTTTCAACAATTAGACAATACTAGAGGTAAACTGTTGATTTATAAAACGGTATAATATCAGATGTGTGATTATTAATGCAGCGGTAATTTATGCTCCCTTCTTCTCCTTTTTAAATTCTTAACTTTGTAAAGTTACCAATAAAAGATCAAAATCGAGATTCATGGTTTGACTCTCTTAAATCAGAAAAATTATGCAAGTAGCTATCGAAAAAGTATTAGAAAATTTAGGAATCGGTGAGAAAAATCATGCTGTTAGTACCGGGAAAATATGGAAGAGTGGAAAGAAAACGCAAGAAAAGAAAATTCATTCTCCCGTTGATGGAAAATTAATAGCGACTGTAAATTTTGCTAGCGCTGATGATTATCAAGAACTGATTGCTACTGCGAAAGGTGCTTTCTTAGATTGGAAAATGATGCCTGCGCCTAAAAGAGGAGAAATTGTTCGTCAATTAGGTGAAGAATTAAGAAAGCATAAAGATGATTTAGGAAAACTAGTCTCTTATGAAATGGGTAAAAGCTTGCAAGAAGGATGGGGTGAAGTACAGGAGATGATTGATATTTGCGATTTCGCTGTTGGTTTATCTCGTCAGTTATACGGATTAACCATGCATTCTGAACGCCCACAACATAGAATGTACGAACAATGGCATCCCATGGGTGTAGTCGGAATTATCTCTGCCTTTAATTTCCCGGTAGCTGTTTGGAGCTGGAACGCCGCTTTGGCTTGGGTTTGCGGAAATGTTTGCGTTTGGAAACCATCCGAAAAAACACCTTTAACTGCAATTGCCTGTCAGAAAATTATGCAGAAGGTTTTAGTCGCGAATAATTTACCTGAAGGTATTTCTTGTTTGGTGATTGGTGATAGAAATATTGGAGAATTAATGGCCAATGATACCAATGTTCCTTTGGTTTCTGCAACCGGATCAACCCGAATGGGAAAAGCAATTGGCGCTGCTATTGGCGCTAGGTTGGGTAAACATATTTTAGAATTAGGCGGAAATAATGCCATCATCATTACAGAAAATGCTGATTTAGACATGACCTTGATTGGGGCCGTTTTTGGAGCTGTTGGAACTGCCGGACAACGTTGTACCTCTACCCGTCGATTGATCATCCATGAAAGTGTTTATGATGCTTTTACTGCAAAACTAGTGAAAGCTTACGGGCAGTTGAAAATTGGAAATCCTTTAGATACACACAATCATGTAGGCCCATTGATTGATAAAGATGCTGTTCAGAATTATTTGACTTCCATTGATAAATGTAAAGCCGAAGGCGGAAAGTTTATAGTAGAAGGCGGTGTTTTGGAAGGCGCTGATTACGAATCAGGTTGTTACGTAAAGCCTTGCATTGCCGAAGCTAAAAATGAAATGGCGATTGTACAACATGAAACCTTTGCACCTATTTTATATTTGATGAAATATAAAGAACTTGATGAAGCTATTGCGATGCAAAATGGCGTTCCACAAGGTTTATCCTCTGCAATTATGACGACCAATATGCGTGAAGCAGAACAATTTTTATCGGTTGCTGGTTCTGACTGTGGCATTGCCAATGTAAATATTGGTACCTCAGGAGCTGAAATTGGCGGCGCATTTGGCGGAGAAAAAGAAACTGGAGGAGGAAGAGAATCAGGTTCTGATGCTTGGAAAGCCTACATGAGAAGACAGACCAATACCATTAATTATTCAACTACTTTGCCGCTGGCGCAGGGGATTAAGTTTGATTTTTAAAACTAAATAGAATTAGGATTCACTTATGAGAAGACCTGATTGGACTTAAAAGTTTAAAGTAAAAGGATGAAGATTTAATCTTCATCCTTATTCATAATTTAAAAGCAGCTTTTACTTTTCTTGGCTGAATAATTTGATGCCCTCAATGAATTTAAAATCTTTGGTATTAAGCGTAAAAAGTTCAATATTATGATGAAGAGCAGTAGAAGCAATTAAAGCATCGGGCAAAGAAAGTTTGTGTGACAAACAATATTTTTCAACTAACTCTACTGATAAACTAGAAATGAACGATTGAATTGGTAAGACATTTAATTTATTTAAATCACTTCGGATGGTTTTTAGCTCCTTTTTATTTCTTGCACCATATAATAATTCAGCACAAGTGACATCAGAAACAAATATATTTTCTTGCCCTATCTGTTTTATGGTTTCTATTATTTCGGAATTATTCTTATAAATTTCTATCAGAATATTAGTGTCGCAAAGAATCATGATTTTTTGCTCCAAGCTTGTTTGCGAAGTTCATTGGCATCTATATCACTATCTTTCCATAAACCAGCCGAAAGTGAAAACTCGATTTTTTGATTTTTTGAAATCGGCTTTTCGCTTTTAACTTCTGCTTCAATATCCCAACTTTTAAGAAATTGAATCAATGCATCCATCTTAGATTTTGATAGGTGTTTTTTCAAAATAATTTCCTGCATCATATGAAATTTTGAATACTATTAATTTAATATACCTATCAAAGGTAAATATTTCAATTTGTTAGTGCAATTATTCAATGCAAATGGAATATAATCAATAATCGTCATCCTTATTTTTTTTGATAAATTTTAGACTAAGACATGGCTTGGCTTTACATGGGCTTAGTTTTGATTTTAGTCAACAATTCATAAATATGAAAAGAGCATCTTTTTTACACACTATTGGCGTCATTTCACTTTCACCATTTATTAAACGTATTGAAAAACCCTTCAATAATTCTTTGATCTTGTATATTGGAGCAAAAGAAAAAAGCATCCTAAATCATATAGTAGGAAATATTGAAAAGTTAGTTCTGATACCATAAATAGAAAAAGAATTACAATTCAAACAACATATTATCGAACCATGTGAAATAAACAGTGTAATAACTAATGAAGGAAAATTTTTATACAATAATTATGTATGGAATAAACCCCCTACTTTAAATCCTAACTTAAAAAAATTATTAAAAAATTATTCCAGAATTATTGTCATAACCTGCTTTAGTTGCGATTATTCCCTTGGTTTAGCACCAGTAGTAATTAAATATATAAATAACTTAAATATTGATTTTGAAACTCATGTGTTTATGCCATTTTCTTTTGAGGGAAATAGAAGAATAGAATTGGCCAAAAAATGTCAATTAGAGATTTCCCATATACCATTTATAAATTATTATCAATACGAAAAGGATTTTGGATTTATGAGTGGTAGAACAAAAATTCACGAAGCTTACGAATTAATGTATAAAAAAATCACAGGTTGTATTAAAATGAACTAACATTATTAAAACTTTATTTATGAATCAAGAACAATTTATTGAAAAAAGAGACAAATGGTTGGAGGATGTTAGTGATGGTTGTCATAATTTGGCAATCAGAAAAAATGACTATCCAGATTTTTATGTATTTTAATCTGGAATTTTTGAAAATCCAAACTTATTAATTATTGCCACAAATCCCGCCGGGGATAAAACTTATGTAGATGCCCTCAAAGAAAAAGAAATTGCAAAAAGAACTAAGGATCATTTAGGGTATAATGAAAATCAATATCTAAAAAATCCAAATTGGGCAATAAATAAACCTATTTTAGAAATGTTCTCCAATGAAAGATTGAGAAGCATATTAGAAAAATCTGTAATTATGAATGCAGTATATTTTAATTCTAAAAAGGTATCACATTTAAGAAAATTTGGAAAAGACGGTAATGAGATGATTGAATATTGTTCTCAGAAATCTATTGAATTAATTTATGAAATTATAAAACCTAAACAAATATTATTAGTAGGAATGGATGCGCCTAAATGGATGAAAATACAATTTGACAAAAAAAAGATGCGGTTTTAAATCATGAGAGTTCTAATGCAATTTGGAAAACAACTTATAATAATATTCCTCATTATATGATTCATCATTCTTCCATGAATTTTAGATACAAAACTGGTATTATTCTAGAATTAAAAAAGAGATACTTTGAAGATAAAATAATCTAAAATGTCAAAAAGAGAATTTCTATCCCGCTACAATCTTATCATCAATAAACTCAGAAAGAAGTTTGCAACATTCAATGAGATTCATAATTATTTGGAACGAGAATCGGAAATTCAGGAGTACAGATTCACGGTATCCAAACGTACATTCAAGCGAGATTTAGAAGATATTCGTTCTCTTTTTAATATTGATATCGAATATGATTTTTCTAAACGGGTTTATTATATCAATGATGCTGGTCAGCCAGAAGTAAACGATAGAATGTTAGAGGCTTTTGATACTTTCCAAGCATTAAACATTTCAGATAGCTTATCGGGTTATATCCATTTTGAAAAGCGAAAACCACAAGGCACCGAGAATTTATTTGGTTTGTTACACAGCATCAAAAACACATTGCTCATTAAATTCGACTATCAAAAATTCTGGGATAGTGAACCTTCACTGAGAAAAGTTGAGCCTTATGCTCTTAAAGAATTTAAAAACCGTTGGTATGTTTTAGCTAAAGATTTAAATGATGATCATATCAAAAGCTTTGCTTTAGACCGTTTAAAAAACCTAGAAATAACGACTAAAAAATTCAAATATCCAGCAGATTATAATGTAGAAGAACACTATAAATATTGCTTTGGCATCATCAGCCCGAATGGGAAAAAACCAGAAGAAATAATTTTGTCATTTAATGCTCACCAATGAAAATATATCAAAACTTTACCCTTACACCATACGCAAGAAGTAATTTTGGATAATGATGAAGAGCTTCAAGTAAAACTAAAATTGTGTATTACTCACGATTTTGTAATGGAGTTACTATCGCTTGGGGCAAACATGAAAGTAATAAATCCGATGAGTTTAATTAATGAAATAAAGGATATTTATACTATTTCTTTAAACCAATATCAAACAGGTAAAATCAGTTAATTCACCAATAATTTATACCCCTTACCATGAACATTAATAATTTCGACTTTAGAGTCATCTCTTAAGTATTTCCTTAGCTTACTTAAAAAAACATCCATGCTTCGGCCGTTGAAATAGTTATCATCATGCCAAATTTGGAGTAAGGCTTCTTCACGGGTTAACACGTCATTCATTTTTAAGCAAAGTAAGCGGAGCAATTCCGCTTCTTTGGTGCTCACTTTTTGTAGATCCTCGTCTTTACTAATAATTTGCGTTTGATAATCAAAATGATATTGACCAATGTTAAATTGTGTAGGTTTTTGTTCGGGTTCTTGATCTTGCTGTGCCACTCTTTTTAATAAAGCGTTAATTCGCAATAGCAATTCTTCAATTCTAAAAGGTTTGGTGATATAATCATCCCCACCTAGCGAATAAGCTTCGGTTTTATCTTCCATCATTCCTTTTGCGGTAGCAAAAATGATGGGAATAGTGGAGTTGATTTTTCGGATGTCTTTAGCTAAAGTAAAACCATCTTTTTTGGGCATCATCACATCTAAAATGCAAATGTCAAACTCATCCTGAGTAAAAGCCTTTAAACCTTCTTCGCCATCAACACAAAGTTTGATATCAAATTTTCCTTTTAATGAAAGGTAATCTTCGAGTAGCATCCCAAGATTAGGATCGTCTTCTACTAATAGTATTTTTTTAGGATTCATTTGGTTGATGTTTGCTGCTAAGTTAATGGAAATCTAATCTCAAATTCAGAGCCTTTATCTTTTTCACTTTTTACGCTAATGCTGCCATTCATTCTTTTCACCATATTGCTCACATAACTTAAGCCTAAACCAAAGCCTTTTACATCATGTAAATTACCCGTTGGGATGCGGTAAAACTGTTCGAATATTTTCTTTTGCTGGTCTCGGCTCATCCCAATTCCCTTATCAGCCACTTTAATGATGATCTGATTGTCTTGATTTTCTGTAGCAATTGAAATTTCGGGTTGATCTTTGCTGTACTTATTAGCGTTATCTACCAAGTTAAAAATCACGTTGGATAAATGTAATTCATCAGCAATCATCATCGTGTTTTTTGCATCTAAACTTAAGTTTATAATGGCATCTTTCTTTTGAAGCTGCAAACTCATGCTATCAATTACGGTAGAAATTAAGTCGTTGACATCAATCTGCTGACGTTCCAATTTCAAATCATCTTTCTCGATCCTAGCAATATTTAAAACCCGTTCGATATGATTTCCAAGCCTGATATTCTCATCATAAATGATGCTTGCGAGTTTATTAACACGGGCTTTGTTTTCGTTAATCTCAGGATCTTTTAAAGCTTCACTTGCAATCATGATGGTTGCAACTGGCGTTTTAAACTCATGGGTCATGTTGTTGATGAAATCTGTTTTCATCTCCGATACTTTCTTTTGCTTTAAAATAGAAAGAATAGTATAGCCAAAACTTCCTGCCAAAATCAGCAGTAAACCTGCTGAAGAAAACAGAATACTTCCCATATTACTAATAATAAGTGTGTTTTTTTCTGGAAAAGTTACAGTGAGTAAACCTGCGTCCCTAACAATATCTTTACTAAATAATACAGTTTGATAAGTATTTGCAGGAATAAATACCTGATTATTTACTGAAGCTGTACTAAAAATCACAGAATCTTCTCGATTAGAGCTAATCTTATAATTATAATTGAGGTTGATACCGTGATTAGCCAATTCTAAGGCTAGCAAAGAATCTATGGTTTGTGGTTGTACTCTCTTATTCAGTGGGGTATGGGCTTGTTGAAGTTCTGTCGCAATGTCTTGAAAAACATTAGTTTTATCACCAGATTTTTCAACAGAATCTAGGTAATTACCTACTCTCTTTGATTGACGCTCTACCTCTTCTTTTTTGGCTGCTAATTTTAGTTCATTATCAGAAATTCCTGTCATGAAATTAGGCTTTGGAAGCATTTTCATCACCGGACCTAAAGCAGGATCATCAATAATATAAGTTCTTACTGTATCAACTATGGGTGAACCTCTTCTAACTACACGTTTTAATAACATTCTTTTTGGAGCCTCAACAAATGATTGCCTCATGATGTTATGTGTCACACCAAATTCATCTATGATTTGGTCTAGGTCGACTCTAAAATCAAAGTTCGTTGGTGCTGGTTGATCTTCAGAAACTGGACCATTATAAACCATACGGTAAGGATATCTGCTTCTTAAAAGACTATCTCTTAACTTAAATATACTATCAGATTTGGCTTGACTTCTTTTCATTGCTTTTACAAAAGCAATGAGTGATTTTTCCTCTTCTAATTTTGTAAGGTCAATATTTCTGTAGCGATGATTGCTTTCGGCAGTTTGCTCAAGGTTGTTTCCTTGATTCTTTTTGTGTTTAAAACTCTTGCCCTTTAGTTGCTCTTCGGCTTTTTGCGTTAAAAAAACCAACGCTTCTTTTCGTTCTAATTTATCCGAAACATTATTCAATACATCATTAACAGACTGATCGAAAAGTTGAGATTTTAAGCT
>JACMOI010000123.1 GCA_014378105.1 Pseudopedobacter sp. | reverse complement strand
GATGAGGCACTTAAAAATGGCAAAAGTATGGAGGTACTGCCTAGTAAAGTTTTAGCATCACAATCAAAAACGGATGGAAATCTAGAAGGAGAAGGTACAAATCCTAATAGGAAATTAAAAATCAAATCGGTTGGAGATCTAGTAAACTTTGTAATTGCAAAAGTGGATAAGCGAGATGAAAAAATCATCAAAATGAGTAAAACGGATGAAAGTGATAACGAAATCACAGGAATTAACTTAGGATTATTCAGATTTAAAAAAGGAGAAAAATAATCACCATAAATGGCCTTAAAAACTAAAAAGATGAAAAAAATATATTTATTGGTAATTGCCATACTTATTGTTGGAGTTACAAAGGCACAAGAACAAGACACTATCAAAGTTTTAAGAAAGGGTACAAAAACCAGTATGATCATAGATTCTAGCGGCGTAAGTATAACCGTAGGAAAACTAGACTCTTCAGAAACAAAAGAAAAGAAAACAACTAAATATCCAAAAATGACCTTCGGATTAACTTTTGAGCATTTTGATATTGGCTTGAGCAAATATCATAATGGTTCTGATTTTGGAACTCCTACTGGATATAGCTACTTAGAAACTGATACTTGGAAAACCAGTAATGTAGGGTTTGATTTAGTCCAGATGGGGATCAGATTCAATCCTAACTTTAAGATTATGTTAGCTGCTGGTTTAGATTGGAACCACATGAGGTTGAAACAAAACGTAACCATACAGCCAGGTAAGGAAACTTTAACAGCTGTTCAAGATCAAGTGAAGTATGATAAAAACAGATTCTCTAGTCGTTATATCAGAGTGCCATTGTATTTCGAATACCGCACTCCTCAGAATGATAAAGGTAAAAGAGCTTCCATCGTATTTGGTCCCGAAGTGGGTTTCTTGTTGGGTGGAAAAGTAAAACAAAAAAGTAGTGAAAATGGGAAAGTTAAAGTGAAAGATGATTATAATTTCGAACCTTTCCGTTACGGTGCAAACTTAAGAATTGGTTATGGCGGAGTAGGAGTATTCGTTAAATATTATATGAACGATGTTTTTGCGAAAAATCAAGGACCTGCAGATTATAAAAATCTAAATTTTGGATTAACCTTTGGATTCTAAATAGTATAAAAATTTTATTTAAAAGCCTTATTCTGATTATCAGAATGAGGCTTTTCTTTTGAAATCTCAGAAACATCCGCCCAGCCTCCCATTTTTTTTTATCTTTACGACCCGTTAAAAACGCATTATAATGTCGCTGGTGCAATTAAAAAATGTAAGTAAAAATTTTTTAGAAGATGTGCCTTCTGGCATATCTGCAATTGATTTGACAATCAATTCTGGTGATATTGTTACTATTTTAGGCGAAAGCGGAAGTGGTAAAACAACACTACTCAAACTTATTTATGGTTATTTGGTGCCGCAAATAGGAGAGGTGTTATATAATGAAGAAAGAATTAAAGGTCCAACCGAAAAATTAATTCCAGGTCATGACGAAATGCGCATGGTTACTCAAGAATTAACCTTAAATATTTATGCCAAAGTTTTTGATAATATTGCTTCGCAGCTTTCTAATACCGATTTAGCAGCTAAGGCAGAGCTTACTTTACAAACCATGGAGTTTTTGCGGATTGATCATTTAGCTGAAAAGAAAATTGTTGAGTTGAGTGGTGGAGAGCAACAACGAGTTGCCATTGCCAGAGCAGTTATCACAGAGCCCAAGGTTTTATTACTAGATGAACCTTTTAGCCAAGTAGATTCTATTTTGAAGCGTCAACTTCGTGATGATATTGAACGTTTAGCAAAGTTTCTAAAAATGACCATCATTATGGTTACCCATGATCCAAACGACGGATTGACACTTTCAGATCATTTAATTATCATCCGCGAAGGAAAAATTTTAAGGGAAGGCAAGCCGATGGATTTATACTTTGATCCGCAATATGCTTATGTGGCAAATCTTTTGGGTAAGGCAAATATTTTTCAAGGGCAATCATTTTTACCAAATAGTCATCAGGCATTCGCAATTTATCCACATCACATTCATCTTTCTTTCGATTCGGGACAAAGTGCAAATGTAAAAGGTACGCATTTCAGTGGCTCATACCAGGAAGTTGAAATCGTTGTCGATGGGAAAGTAATTTTGGTACATGATACTGATTTTCTTTCTTTAAAGCATGGAGATCAAATATTCTTCGAAATTTCTCATTTCCATCCTTTAGTATAAATTTTCTAGGGCGTTTCCCTAAGGGTCGCGTTTTCCAGGGCTACGCTATCGCTTCGGTTTTTAGCCCAATGAAAAAATGGGCTAAAGAACTAAACCCCTCCACCCGCTAACGCAAAATTTGGATTTGGTAAGCTTCAAAACTTATACCAATATCTAAAGATTAAAGGAGAAAACAATGTTGAAAAGATCAATAAGCCGAAAATTTGCATCAATAATGCACCTTTTAAATGCATTATCTGCAGTAATAATCCAATACCAATTAGCGAAAAAGCAATTGCGCCGCTTATAAATGTTAATTTTTTCATATCGTTTTTTATTTTCATCAAATTAAAGCAAGATTATCTAAACACACAATCACCCCAAGTAGGTATTTTAACAAAAAAACCGACGATTATTCATCGCCGGCCTTTCGGGTTTAGGTTAATTGGTAGATTAATCTTAAATATTCTTTGCTAACCAGTCGCCAACCTCGCTGGTTTTATAAGCTTTATTTTTTCCTGATAAATCTTCAGTTACCATTCCTTCTGCTAAAGATTTATTGACTACTTCTCTAATCTCATCAGCTTCAGCTTGTAAGCCAAAAGCATCTTCAAACATCATCGCCGCTGATAAAACTGTAGCTAAAGGATTAGCAATGTCTTTTCCTGCTGCTTGCGGATAAGAACCGTGAATTGGCTCATACAAAGAAGTATGTAAGCCTTTTGAAGCTGATGGCATTAATCCCATAGAACCTGAAATTACAGATGCTTCATCAGTTAAAATATCACCGAAAAGATTTTCTGTAATCAATACATCATAAGAATTTGGCCATTGCACCAAACGCATTGCAACGGCATCTACAAACTCATAAGAAACGGTAACTTCTGGGTAATCCTTTTCCATATCCTGAACCGTTTCTCGCCATAAACGAGAGGTTTCTAAAACGTTAGCTTTATCTACACAACAAAGTCTTTTGCTACGAGTCATGGCTAGTTCAAAACCCATTTTAGCTAAACGCTGAATTTCTGCTCGGGTATAAGTGCAAGTATCAAAAGCGGTGTTACCATCATCTTTTCTACCTCTTTCGCCAAAGTAAATTCCGCCAGTTAACTCACGCAAAATGATTAAATCTGTTCCTTCAATTCTTTCTCTTTTTAAAGGAGAATTATCAATTAAAGAAGGGAATGTAAAAGTTGGACGAACGTTTGCAAATAGGCCCAATTTCTGACGCATTTTTAATAATCCTTGCTCTGGACGAACGGGTGCTTTAGGATCATTATCGTATTTTGGATGACCG
>JACMOI010000020.1 GCA_014378105.1 Pseudopedobacter sp. | reverse complement strand
TATTGTCTAAAATGTATGCCAAATAAAAAAGTGAGGTATTTTGAGCCAAAAATATATTTAGCTATTTGTATTTAAAAGAATGGTATTTAGAATGCTAAATATTATTCCTAATAAAGGAACATTAAATGAGTAACTCATATCGTCAAGATAGACAAGTTATATTTAGGATAGGTCCTATCCTATGATTATGACATTGATTGTCGAGTCTATATTATAAAGTTGAGCGGCTTTTGACTAATGATTTACTTTATTAATTTGATGGTTTTTTGTGAAATCAACTGCAAAAGAAATTTAAATAATACATGGGAATTCCCTTATTAACTATAGGGAATTTGTCGTTTAATAAGTAAATCAATTATTTTGATGTAGATAATAAAAAAATGATTTTTTACTATACACATGAGGGGAATGATGGAGAATTAAATACGTTCTAAAACAGTTTTGATCATTTTATCTACAATTTGATCTGGATTTTTAGCAAATTCTAACTTAATCCGTTGAGCTAAAATAGCATTAATAGATAATGCTTGATGACCCAATGCATTTGCCAATGCATAAATGCCTGCGGTCTCCATTTCTAAATTAGTGATTTTTTGATGATTTAATTCAAAACTAGACAAGCTTTCTATCCAATTGGGGATCAAATTTTTAGCTCTCATTATTCTTCCTTGTGGCGCATAAAAACCAGGAGCTGTTGCGGTAATACCTTTAGGCATATCAAACCCTATTTGTTCTAATAATTTGTTGGAGCCAGAGGTTAGATAAGGTATTGATTTTAAAGTTGGTAAATGTGCTGTGATTTTTTGTAACAAAAACCGATCTTCTATAGAAATATCAGTGTCGTAATAAGACATCAATGCATCTAAACCTAAACCATGTGTAGATGCCAAAATACTTCCAATAGGAATGTCTTCTCTTATGCTTCCAGAAGTTCCAATACGGATGATATTTAAACTCTTGAGTACTGATTTAATAGTGCGGGTATCAAAATCAATGTTGACTAAAGCGTCTAGCTCATTAAATACAATATCAATATTATCTGTTCCAATTCCAGTAGAAAGCACTGTTAATCTCTTTTTTCCGATGTATCCAGTATGTGTATGAAATTCTCTTTTACCTTTTTTTAATTCAATGCTATCGAAATACTTACTCACCTCGCCTACACGATCTGGATCACCAACGGTAATAACGGTATCAGCTACATCTTCTGGTTTAATATTTAAATGATAAATACTACCATCTGGATTGATGATTAAATCAGCTTCTGAAATTGGTTTCATATGGTTTCTAAAAATTGAAGTTCTAAATTTTCGATGGATTCTAATTTACCAATAATTCTATTGATATCTGATTGATTGATAGCAATCTTTATGTTGCATTTTAAGTCAAACTCTTGATCAAAGCTTTCCAAATCTTCGTCTTTAATTAATTGCATTAATGCGTTCATTTGAAGGTATTCAAAATTAACTTTATAAATATCCTGAACCCTTTTCTCTATAATTATTGTTTGTTGAATAGCATCTTCTGCTGCAGATTTATAAGCATTGATTAATCCAGGTACACCCAAAAGGGTACCACCAAAATACCTAACAACCACAATTAAGACGTTGGTTAAATCATTAGATAGTAGGGTGTTGAGTATGGGTCTTCCTGCAGTTCCAGATGGTTCGCCATCGTCATTGATACGATAAACAGCCTTATCTTTACTTAAACGATAAGCAAAGCAATAATGTCGGGCTTTTGTGTGTTGGCTTTTTAAATCGTTAATCCGCTCTTTTAAATGATCTTCACTTTTAAAAGGATAAGCGTAAGCTATAAATTTGCTTCCTTTATCTCTAAAAATACCTTCTGAAGGTTGATTGATGGTGCGATAAGTATCCTCAAATAGCATTTGGTAAATTTAGGATAATAATAGCAGCCAATGCTAATACCAAACCAATCATATTTAATTTACTCAGCTTTTCTTTAAATAAAATAATCCCAACTAATGAACCTAACGTAATAACTCCAATATCTAAAGATGCAAATACCACAGAAGGCTGATCGCTTTCTATTTGAAGTGCTTTAATGTAAAAAAAGATTGATCCAAAGTTGAAAATACCTAATATCATACCCGCAAGTATAGTTTTAGGCTGAAACTGAAGTGTTCCTCTGATTTTTTGATAAATTAATGATGCAAAACCTATGATGGTTGAAATACTGAAAATATAAACCAAAGCAGCCGTAAAACTGATCTCATCGAACTTGGTTAATATATTAAATAAGATATCCATAATTCCTGTACCTAAAAAAACAATTATAGGATACCAGCTCACAATATCTTTCATATTAGCTTTGCCAGAAGGTTTTGAAGCATAAATAGCAATTAGGCCAATAATTAAACCAATAATTTTCACAGTGGTGGAAGTTTCACCAAAAATGAGAAATGCAGATATTACGGGAATGATTAAAGATAATCTTTGGGCAATGGATGTTAACACAATACCTGATGTTTCTATGCTTTTTCCAATAAAATAAAATATAGATATCAGAAGTACTGCTATAACTAGAAATAATAACCAATTCTCGATGGTTGGTTTGGCGCTTAAATCTGGCTTAAAAAAGAAATAGCAGAATAATGCGGCAGTCGGATAATTGAAGACAATTGCCTGGTAAGCGTTGGTATAATATCTTTTAAATAATTTAAAATTGACGCTGACAACAACACTACAAAAAATAGCAAAAATTATGTATATCATTAATGAGGTTTAAAAATGCTTAATTGATCATTTCCTACTTTTATTTTTTTTTGTAATCTACCTTTTATTTCGGGTGCTTTTATTCCTGATCCCCAGCTTTCAGTTGAGGTAAAAATACGAGCTTCATCCCAAAGGTTAGCATCAATAAAAGTCTTTAAAGTTTGTGCTCCTCCTTCTATAATCAGCGATTGAATATCCTGCAAATAAAGTTGAAATAATATATATTGTGGTAAAAAATGATCGAAATCTTCAATAGCGACATAGAGCGTTTTACCAATCCTATCTGTTTTTAAAGCATTAAAAATGAAGGTGGTACTTTCCTGATTAAATATATTTAAATTCTCTGGCAACACTAAATCACGGTCAATTACTGCTCTTTTGGGGTTTCTGCCATTAGCTAAGCGAACATTCAATTTTGGGTTATCAATAAGTGCTGTGTTTTTTCCTACCAAAACACAATCTTCTTGCGTTCGCCATAAATGCACTAATCTTTTACCAGCATCTCCACTAATCCATTTTTGCTTACCATTCTCGGCTGCAAAATATCCATCGGCAGTTTGTGCCCATTTTAAAATCACATAGGGCCTTTGCTTTTTAACTCGTGTAAAAAATCTTTTATTTAATTGCTCACATTCATTTTCTAAAATACCAGAAATAACTTCAATTCCGGCAGCTTTTAATTGAGCTGCACCTTTCCCGTTTACACTTTCAAAAGGATCTAAACAGCCAATCACTACTTTAGGGATTTGATACTTAATAATTAAATCAGAACACGGAGGAGTTTTTCCAAAATGGGAGCAAGGCTCTAATGTTACATAAATGATAGAGCGTTTTAATCTTTCTGCTGCGTCAGCATAAGTATTTAAAACCTGATGAATAGCATTCACTTCGGCATGAGCTTCACCATATTTTTGATGATAACCTTCACCTATAATCACCTCATTTTCAACTATAATAGCACCAACCATTGGATTAGGACTTACAGAACCTAATCCAAGCTTAGCTAATTCTATTGCTCTTTTTAAAACTATTTCATGTGCCAACACGTAACAAAGGTAAATAATTACCTTAATGCAAGAGCATAACCATAACTTGAATTGAATATGAATTTGAATTTCCTCGTTATCTTGATTGGGAGTTTGTTCAGCAATTTGGATACTATCATTTTTAAAGATCAGGGAACCATTAAAAAGGATTCTATCTTAAAGGTCTACGATCGTTTAGATACCAATAATGGAAATAATTTGATAATTAATCAAATCAATGAATTAGCTTATGAAATTCATCCTTCAGATTATATCAAATCATTTCAGTTTGCTAAAAAATCATTAGAGTTAGCACAAAAATCTCACTATAAAAAAGGGGAAGCTGAAGCTTTCCATATTATAGGTATATCTTTTAATTATAGTGAAAATTATGTGATTGCCAATGAATATCAGGATAGATGTATTTCTATAGCAAAAAAAATAAATGATAAAGAGCTAATTGCAAGGGCTTATAACGCGAAAGCATTGTCTTTTTATAGATTAAACGACTTTAAAAAAGCGCATCATTATTATGATTTATCAATAACATACTTAAATCAAATTACACCACATCACCCTTTTAAAGGTGCAGTAATTCATAATATTGCAGCTCTTTTTGACAAAGAAGGAAAAAGTAATATTGCTATTAATTATTTTGATAGAGCCATTAGCTACAATGAAAGATATCATAATCAATTGTGGTTAGGTCAAAATTACTACGAAAGGGCTATTGCTTATATGCATATTTCTGATTACAGATCTGCACTTTCATCAAGTAATCAATCTTTAGCTTTATCAGAAAAATTCTTAGACTTAAGAATTACTGTTAATAACTTGAATTTTCAAGCTGATTTTTATTCGAATTTCAATGACTTTTACAAATCAGAAAGAATTTTAAAAAGAGCATTGAGTATCGTTAAGGTGCATAACTTCCCGAAATTAAAATTGAAAGTGCTGAAAAGTTTCTCTTTGCTTGAAGAAAAGAAAAAGAATTTTAAAAGTTCCTTGGTCTTTGAAAAAGAGTACAATAATCTATACGATAGCCTTTATAATGTAGATAGATATAAGCAATTAGATGAGTTTAGAACTTATTTTGAAGCAGAACAAACACAAAAAGAGAATACCGTATTAAAGAGAGCCAACCTAACCAAGGAGTTACAATTACAAAATAAGAATTACTTTATTTTAGTAGTATTTTTACTCCTATCCTTAAGCTTTTATTTGATTTATCTTATCTATAAAAATAGTAAAAAATTAGGTAAAAATAACCTAAAGTTAACCAAACAAAACCGAGAGATTAATCATCAAAAATCTGAATTGGAAGAACTCAATCATTTTAAATCAAAGTTTTTTTCTATTATTTCTCATGATTTAAGAGGTCCATTATCATCATTAAGTGGGATGTTTAGGTTATTCGAGGAAGGTCATTTAACTGATGAAGAGCTCAATATTTTTATGTTGGAGTTAGGTACTAATTTTAAAAACACTTCTAATCTTGTAGATAACCTTTTGGTTTGGGGTAAAAGTCAAATGCAAGGAGAGGTGTTATGTAAAAAACGGATTAATCTTAGCCAAATTTGTGATGAAAGCATTAGTATTATAGCGTCCCAATATTTAAATAAAAATCTTAAATTTTCAAATAATTTATTATTTAATTATGCTTTTGCAGATGTAGAAAGTATAAGTGCTGTGATTAGAAATTTGATCAACAATGCTGCTAAGTTTACGCCAAAAGGTGGTGAAATTGCTATTTCTTCTGCAAAAAGAGGAGATAAAGTTATTTTGTGCATAAAAGATAATGGGGTAGGTTTAACACACGAGCAGAAAGAACAAATATTTAATCACGAATTCTATAGTTCTAAAGGAACACAAAACGAATCGGGTACGGGTTTAGGTTTAATGATTTGCGAAGAATTCATCCATAAAAACGGAGGGGAATTTTGGGTGGAAAGCGAAAAAAGTAAAGGAAGTTCGTTCTACTTTAGTGTACCTTTGAAGAAATAAAACCTGTTTCTTTTGTTAAAAAAAATAGAAAAAGAATTCAAGCATCGTCTTGATATAATTTATACTACAGACGAGTCTAGTGTGTTGTTTAAAATGATTATCTCTTTCTTAATTCGTGACAATATAAATAACATAGATAATAAAGAACTTTCTGAGAATCAACTAATTAATTTTGATCAATTTACTACACAACTTTTAGCTCATCAACCCATTCAATATGTTTTGGGCGAGGCTGATTTTTATCATTTAAAGTTTAAGGTAAATCGAGATGTTCTCATTCCTCGTCCTGAGACAGAAGAGCTGGTTTATTTGATAATTCGTGAGCAAAGTAATAAAGAGGTGACTATGCTTGATATCGGTACAGGTAGTGGATGTATCCCAATTGCCTTAAAGAAAAACCTTCCATTGGCACAGATTAGTGCAATAGACATTAGTGAGAGCGCATTGGTTTTAGCAAATGAAAATGCAATTTTAAATAAGGTAGAAGTGATTTTCTCTAAAGCTGACGCTTTAAATCTTAAGCCATCTGAATGGTCTCAATTTGATGTTATCGTAAGCAATCCTCCTTACATAGCTCAAAGTGAAATGGAAATGATGGAAGATAATGTAAGGTCTCATGAACCTCATTTAGCTTTATTTGTAGATGATGAAGAGCCGCTTATTTTCTATGATAAAATCAGTGATTTCGCATTAACTAATCTAAAATCTGGCGGGACACTTTACTTTGAATTGAATCAAAAGCTAGCTAAACAAACTGCTGATTTATTAATGGCGAAAGGTTTTACGGCTACCATCATTAAAGACATCAATCAAAATGACAGAATACTGAAAGCTCAGCTTCTTGGGTGAAATTGTTGAATAGTCTGTTTGAGGAAGTCTCGGTCTAGGTGGGTGTAAATCTCGGTGGTCGTGATACTTTCATGTCCCAACATTTCTTGTACCGCTCTTAAATCGGCACCACCTTCAATTAAATGTGTCGCAAATGAATGCCGAAATGTATGAGGGCTGATGTTTTTCTGTAATCCAATTTTTAAAGCCAAATCTTTGATCAACATAAAAACCATTACTCTACTCAACTTAGTTCCTCGGCGATTCAGAAATATAAAATCCTCATTTCCTTTTTTAATTTCAAGATGATTTCTTACGGTGTCTTTATAGATTTCTAAATGCTTAATAGCAGAACTTCCAATAGGCACCAAACGTTCTTTATTACCTTTACCTGTAATCTTTAAAAACTCTACATCGGGAAAATAATTCGATAATCTTAAACCTACTAACTCACTTACTCTCAATCCAGAACCGTACATTACCTCTATCATCGCTTTATTTCGGATGTTTTCTACTTTACTTAAATCTAAAGCATCAATTAATGCTTCAACTTCGTTAACTGTTAGCACATCAGGGAGCTTTCTGCGGGTCTTTGGGGCTTCAATTAATGCGGATGGATCTACCGTCAATAAATCCTCCAATATTAAATACTTGTAAAATGCTTTGATACCCGAAATGAGTCTGGCTTGTGTGGTAGCCAACATACCCAATTCATTTACCCATTGAATCAAATCTCTTAAATCTTTGGCTTGTATGGCTAAAGGACTAATATTTTTCTCCTGCACCTCTAAAAACTGGGTGATTTTATCAATATCTCGCAAATAAGCTTCGATAGAATTGGTAGAAAGCGACCGTTCGAGTTTAAGGTAGCTTTTAAATCCTTTTTTTGCGCTTAACCAATCCAAGTAGTGATAAATTTATTTATGTTTGAGTGCATGAAGATACAAATTATCAACGGTCCAAATTTAAATTTACTTGGAAAACGAGAACCAGGAGTTTATGGTAATGAAGATTTTGAATCTTTTTTTGCTGCGCTTCAAACAAAATATCCAAATATAGAATTCCAATATTTTCAAAGCAATGTAGAAGGCGAAATTATTAATCAGCTACACAAGGTTGGTTTTTCTTTTGATGGGATTGTGATGAACGCGGGAGCCTATACCCATACTTCCATTGCCATTGCAGATGCTATTGCGGCAATAAATACTCCAGTTATTGAGGTCCATATCTCTAATGTTTACGCTCGGGAAGAGTTTCGCCATCACAGCATGATGGCTAAGAATTGTAAGGGGATTATTACTGGGTTTGGATTGCTTTCTTATGAATTAGCGATTCAAAGTTTTCTTTAACAGATATTCTTTTGAAACTTTAAGAAATCCTAAATCTTCAATTTAGAAAAGACTTTTTTCCTTAAAAAGTAATAGTCGAAAACAATACTCTTGGAATAAAAACCTGTGATATTCGGATGATCTGAAACATCTTGATCAAACACCATCTCTTTATTCCATAATGCCTTCACCACATGTCGATGTGCTTTTGAAATGGCCGCGGCATTTTTGAATTTTCCAGTTAATGCAAACTTAATTAATGCTAAAAAATCTAAACAGAAACGATAAGGAATCACCCATCTGGCTTTCGCTGGATGAAGGTTTTTTTTTAATAAATAATGGTTATTTCTGAAATTGAGGAATGTCTTGAATGAACTTTCTGGATTTAACGTACCGCCACCTACATGATATACAGCAGAATCTCCACAATACATCACTTTATAACCTAGGTTTTTTACCCGCCAACACAAATCAATCTCTTCCATATGGGCAAAGAATCGGACATCAAAACCTTTCAATCTTTTCCAAATAGCCGATTTAATAAATAATGCACAGCCAGAAGCCCAAAAAATTTCTCGAGAATCGTTGTATTGGTCTTGATCTTTTTCTACAGTGTCAAAAATTCTTCCTCGACTAAAAGGATAACCCAAATAATCTAAGTAACCACCAGCAGCACCAGCATATTCAAAATAATCTCTATTAAACATAGATTTAATCTTAGGCTGTGCAATAGCTATTTCCTCATCACTTTCCATCAAATCAATTACCGGCTTAATCCAACCTGGCGTTACTTCTACATCAGAATTTAACAAGATAAAATAATCGGCTGTTACCTGCTCTAAAACGCGGTTATATCCTTCTGCAAAACCATAATTTTGATCATTTTCAATGATTTTAACCAAAGGAAAGTTGTTTTTTAGATAGACGATGGAATCATCGGTAGATGCATTGTCACCCATCACAATCTGTAAATTAGGGTAAGGGCTATTAAAAACAGAAGGTAAGAACTGTTCCAAAAAATTTTGTCCGTTCCAATTTAGTATCACTATAGCAACGCTAGGCTCTTTCATCATGTTCTTCAAATTTATGTTTCCAGCGTTTATGCGACCATAACCAATATCTTGGCTCTATATTGATTCTGTTTTCTAACAATTCAAATTGTTTTTTAGTAATATCCAGATGATTATTTTTTGATGGATCGGCACTCACTAATTTAAAATCACAAGAATAATACCCTCTCTTTACTCTTTGCATATCGCAAAATACAACAGGATAATTCGTTGATTTTGCAATCTTTTCTAAACCTAAGAAAACTGGGGTAGATTGATTTAAAAAATCAATCCATAAAAGTCCTTCTGTTCGGGCAGGGGTTTGATCTGCGGCGAATACAGTCGCAGTTAGATCATGCTTATGTCTAATAATTTCTTTTAAAGTGAGTAGCATCTTAATCATTTTTGTTCCACCCTTTTCTCTTGCTTTCTTAAAAGCATCATCAAACACCTCATTTTTCAAAGACTTATAAATAATTAAAGCTTTAAATTTAATTGCTAAAGGAATCACAATGGTACTCCATTCCCAGTTACCATAATGCCCAACTGCAATTAGGATGCTTTGTTTTTTATCCTCAAATGGATGAATTAATTCTTGATTGGTAAACGAATATCTTGCATGTAGATATTCTGGACTTGCTGATAGCATTTTGATGGTTTCAACCATTAAATCAGCCAAATAGTGAAAGTAATCTTTCTCTATTTGCAGTAGTTCTTCTTTAGTTTTAAATGGAAAAGAATTTTGAAGATTTATTCGAACTATCATCTTTCGATAGCTTAAAACACGATATAAAATTAAGTAGATAAAATCGGAAAGAAGGTAAAGTATACCTAACGGAAGTAAGGATAAGAGATATAAAAAATATAAACCAACTTTAGAAAGCCCTTTATTTATCATTAATTTCGTCTTGATTATTGCAAACATAAAAATTTAGAAATGGAAAAAGGTGCCATATTCCCATTGTTTTATCTGCCTTCTGTAGAATTCTTTAAAAACATGAATCAATTTGCTAATGTGAGCATACTGATAGAAAAAGAGGAACATTTTCCTAAACAAACAAATAGAAACAGAACTTCAATAGCAAGTCCAAATGGAATTTTAGATCTCTCTGTTCCGGTTCAAAAAAATATAGGATCAAGAGGTCATACGCCATATAAAGAAATCAGGATAGCAAATGAAGATAATTGGCAACGTATCCATTGGCTTACTTTAGAAGCTTGCTACCGAAGCTCAGCTTATTTCGAATTCTATGAAGATGCTTTTGAACCCTTTTATCAAAAGAAATTTAACTTTTTATTAGATTACAATACCCAACTTTTAGCGGTATTGTTAAAAGCATTAAAAATGCCAGTGACCTATCAGTTTACAGATGGCTACGAGAAATCTTATTTAGGAATGGTTGATTTAAGAGGGGAGATGCATCATAAAAGGCCTTCTAATTATAAAAATAAGCCTTATTATCAGGTTTTCGAAGATAGAATTGGTTTTCAGAATAATTTAAGTATTGTTGACTTATTATTTAACCAAGGGCCGCAAGCGAGTAAATTTTTTTAGTTTTTCATATAGTAAGGCTTCCCTAACAATTATCGAAATAGGCGAACTAAATTCAAAGTTCTAATAACCTGAGTTCGATTAATAATATGAAAATAAATTAGTCAATCACAAGAAGAAAGCTTATATTTAAGTATCTTAAAACCAAATACTTAGCTGTAATTCTTAATGATTGACTACTCTAAAATTAGCGATATTTTTTGTCTTGTAGATGAGTTCTGCAAAGATTTTGATAAAACCACCCAGTCTTTTATCCTTGGCAAGGTATCTAAGAGACCATTAACGATGTCCAAGAGTGAAATAATTTCCATCTGTATACTTTTCCATCTGAGTGGCTTTCGTTGTTTCAAACACTTCTATCTTTTCTATATTCAGCGACACATGCAGAACGATTATCCCAATACCGTATCCTACAACCGCTTTGTTGAACTTAGTCAATCAGTAGTCATGCCAATGGCTATATTTCTTAAAACCTGTTGTTTAGGGACTTGTACGGGTATTTCATTTGTTGATTCAACCCCAATCAGAGTATGCAAGAACAAGCGTATCAAAAGGAATAAGGTGTTTAAAAATACTGCAACTGTTGGGCAGTCAACAGTAGGCTGGTTTTATGGCTTTAAGCTTCACATTGTCATAAACGATAAAGGGGAAATACTGAATTTCGCTATCACTCAGGCTAATGTTGATGATAGAGACCCTTTGAAGAATGAGGTTTTTTTGAAAAATATCTTCGGAAAACTTTTTGGAGATAAAGGCTATATCTCTAAAGAATTAGTCAAAATATTGTTTATCGGAGGTATACATCTGGTAACTGGCATTCGTAACAACATGAAAAACAGCTTAATGAGTATGAACGATAAAATTATGCTGAGAAAGAGGTCAGTTATAGAAACTGTTAACGACGAACTCAAAAACATCTGTCAGGTAGAACATTCTAGACATCGCTCTTTTGGCAACTTTATCGTAAACATGATTGCTGGATTGATAGTCTATAGCTTTTTCCCTAAGAAACCTACTATCAGATTTGAAACCATGAAATCTGATCAATTAGTAGCTTTCTATTAATCGAACTCAGGTTAATAGATGCTGAATTTTTAACACAATAGAATTTGCTATGATGAAAAAATAAAAAGGTGGTTCTTTTAGAACCACCTTCAATTTTATACAACAAATAAATCGCGATTAAGCTAAATCAAAACGATCAGCATTCATTACTTTATTCCATGCTGCGATGAAATCGTGAACAAATTTTTCTTGACCGTCTGTAGATCCATAAACTTCAGCTAGCGCTCTTAACTCAGAATTTGAGCCAAAAATTAAATCAACACGAGAACCTGTCCATTTTACTTCACCTGTTTTACGATCACGACCTTCGAATAAATCCTGAGCAGCAGAACTTGCTTTCCAAGTGATGCTTAAATCTAATAAATTTACGAAATAATCATTCGTTAAAACTTCCGGACGTTTAGTGAATACCCCATTTAAAGTATGTCCAAAATTGGTATTCAATACACGCATTCCACCAACTAAAACAGTCATTTCTGGAGCAGTTAAGTTTAATAGTTGTGCTTTGTCAATTAAAAACTCTTCTGTTGAAGCTGGTAAGTTGGATTTTGCATAATTACGAAAACCATCAGCCATAGGCTCTAATACTGCAAATGAATCTACATCCGTTTGTTCATTTGTAGCATCAGTACGTCCTGGGCTGAAAGGAACTTTCACTTCAAAACCTGCATCTTTAGCAGCTTTTTCTACACCAGCACATCCTGATAAAACGATTAAATCAGCAATAGAAACCTGTTTTAATCCATTGTTAAATTCTTTTTGAATAGCTTCTAATTTTGATAACACCCCTGTTAATTGACCTGGGTGATTGACTTCCCAGTTCTTTTGTGGGGCTAAACGAATACGAGCACCATTTGCACCACCACGTTTATCTGACCCACGAAAAGTTGAAGCCGAAGCCCATGCAGTAGATACCAACTGAGATATAGGAATGCCTGCAGTTAGAATTGTAGCTTTTAAAGTAGCGATATCTGCTTCGTTTATCAATTCACCAGTAACGGCGGGAACTGGGTCTTGCCAAATTAATTCTTCAGAAGGTATTTCAGGGCCTAAGTATCGAGAAACTGGACCCATATCACGATGAGTTAATTTAAACCAAGCTCTTGCAAAAGCATCAGCAAATTCCTCAGGATTTTCGAAGAAATGACGTGAAACTTTTTCGTAGGCAGGATCAACTTTCAGAGCGATATCTGTAGTCAACATAAATGGAGCATGTTTTTTATTTGGATCAAATGCATCAGGAATGCTTCCTGCACCTGCACCATCTTTAGGTTTCCATTGGTGTGCTCCACCTGGACCTTTTTCTATTTCCCAATCAAATCCAAAAAGATTTTCAAAATAATTGTTTCCCCATTTAGTGGGTGTGGTAGTCCAAGCACCTTCTATTCCGCTAGTAATGGTATCACCAGCATTTCCAGATCCAAATGAGTTTTTCCAACCCATACTTTGTTCTTCAATGCTAGCTCCAGCTGGTTCAGTTCCTACATGTTCGTTAGGGTCTGCAGCGCCATGCGTTTTACCAAATGTATGACCCCCAGCAATTAATGCAACTGTTTCGTAATCATTCATAGCCATACGCTCAAAAGTTTCACGAATATCGTAGGCAGCTCCTAAAGGGTCTGGTTGACCTTTTGGACCTTCTGGATTCACATATATTAAACCCATATGAGAAGCACCTAAAGGCTTTTCTAATTCCCGATCACCACTATATCTTTTGTCATCACCCATCCATTTATTTTCAGATCCCCAGTAGATATCTTCAGCTGGTTCCCAAACATCTTCACGTCCTCCACCAAAACCAAAAGTTTCTAAACCCATTGATTCTAAGGCACAGTTACCTGTAAGGATTATTAAATCAGCCCAAGATAATTTTTTGCCATACTTTTGTTTTATAGGCCAAAGCAATAAACGGGCTTTGTCTAAGTTAGCATTATCAGGCCAACTATTTAAGGGTGCAAAACGCTGTGTACCAAAACCCGAACCACCACGTCCATCTTGAATACGGTAAGTTCCCGCACTGTGCCAAGACATACGGATGAAGAAAGGTCCGTAATGGCCATAATCTGCAGGCCACCAATCTTGTGAAGTGGTCATTAACTCAAAAATATCATTTTTTACCGCTTTAAGGTCAAGTGATTTGAACTCTTTAGCATAATTGAAAGCTTTATCCATTGGATTAGATAAAGCTGAATATTGACGAAGGACATTCAATTTTAACTGATTTGGCCACCAATCTGTATTTCTGGTTCCACCTCCAGCAACGCTTCTTACTTGTCCATGAGGAAAAGGACATTTTGCTGCACTACTTTCATCATTCATTTCTGACAGTGAATGGTCGTGTGTTGGTTCTGAATTTTTGTGATCTTCCATTTTGGTTTATTTTAATTATTATTATTATTCAAACTTACAATAAGCTTAATGGATATTACATCCTAAATAATGATACCATCATCAATAAAATCTATTATTAACTTTAAATACTATCAGCAAAACTATCACAGCAATGATGCCATAATTTACTACAAGCTTCACACAGAAACGTAAAATTAGATTCAATAGTTAGGATAAGAATTTAAATGAACTTAAAACGCTCTCCATCGAATAAACCTAAGTCGCTTAATTTAAGTTTTGGGATCACCAATAAAGCCATGAAAGAAAGCGTCATGAATGGAGAACTCAATGTGGCGCCTTGCTTCTTTGCTTGCAGATCAATAGCGGTATACTGTTTCGCTACTTCGTCTCCATCTTCGTTGGTCATGATACCAGCAACGGGTAAAGGTAATACCATTTCTTTATCATTACTTACGCAACTTATGCCGCCAGTTACTTTAATTAAAGCATTTACTGCTTCACACATACTCTCGTCATCAACACCCACCACCACAATGTTATGGCTATCATGCGCTACTGATGAAGCAATTGCGCCTTCTTTTAAACCAAAATTTTTGATAAAGGCTTTTGCTATTGGCGCATCGTGGTAACGATTAACAACTGCAATTTTTAAAATATCTCTTTCCACATCTGTAAGAAGCAAACCATCTTCAGCATTCATTTTTTCCATCAATTGATGAGTGATTAATTGGCCCTCAATAGCTTCAATCACGGGAATTAATTCTTGATGAGAGGGGGCAGAATAAGCAAAATCTGTTATTTCCTTCTCTTTGGTAGAGAAATGATTAATGACTGGCGCTATTTCGGTTTTGATTAACGATATACCGTCCTTAGCTACTAATTCTCCATCAATATAAGTTGCTAAAACTTTAAAATCTTTTAAGTCCTTTATCAGGATAAAGTCTGCAGGATCACCTATATTTAGTAATCCGATATTTAATTGATAATGCAAAACAGGATTTACACAAGCAGCTTTTAAGACATCAAAAATATTCACGCCTTTTTTAACTGCTCTTGCGCATAGTTGATCTATGTGACCTTCGACCAAACTATCCGGGTGCTTGTCATCACTGCAAAACATGATCTCATTAGGGTAATCATTCAGTAAATCAATTAAGGCATCGAAATTTTTGGCGGCGCTACCTTCTCTAATCAGAATTTTCATTCCCTGTTGTAATTTGTCTAGTGCTTCTTCATATGTAAAACACTCGTGATCGGTACTGATGCCTGCTGAAATATATTTAGCTGCATTTTTTCCTCTCAAACCAGGTGCGTGACCATCAATGGGCTTCCCCGCTGATTTGGCTGCTGCTATTTTAGCCATTACCATTTCATCTTCCATCAGTACACCCGGGAAATTCATCATTTCCGCCAAATATTTAATATCTGCTCTGGCTAATAGTAGTTCAATGTCTTTTACATTAATTTCCGCTCCCGCAGTTTCAAAAATTGTCGCAGGCACACAACTTGGTACACCAAAATTAAACTTGAAAGGGACTGTGTTTCCATTATCAATCATATATTCAATCCCTGCCATTCCACAAACATTAGCAATCTCATGTGGATCGCTCACCGTTCCAACAGATCCATGTCTCACTGCAATTTTAGCAAACTCAGATGGTACCAACATTGAACTTTCGATATGCACATGCGCATCTACAAAACCAGGAGTTAGAAAGGGTAGGGCATCAATGTTTTCTATTGCTATCTTTTCAATAGATTGTATCAATCCATCATCAAAGGATACTTTTGCCGAATAAATATTTCTGTTTGGGATATCAACTAATCTGGCAATGATATTTGTCGGCATGGTATAGTGAAATTTTATTTGCGTAGTTAAAACTTATAACAATGTTTCAAAAGTAAAAATAAATGTGCTGATCGTCATTAAAAATCTGGTTTAACATCATTTCATATTCATTCTTTTAACACGAAACTTGTTAAATAATTAATCAAATCATGGAAAATATTGCTAATAATCAACTATCTGAAGAACTGCAAGAACTGTATTTAGAAAATAAGGAGTGGTCTTCTGAATTAAGCTTCTTGGAAGATGAGAGTCGTTTCTTCGAAAAGCTATTTGATAATGTAATCTCTTCAGCTATTGATGCTGCGCATATTTCAAAATTAAAATTTGTGAGTGCCATTTTAATTCATTTAAAGAATAAAAGAATCGAGATAAAAGCATTGGTATTAGAACATCAAGCATTTTTAACCTCTCTTTTGGCAAAACCTGGAAAAATGATTGGCTTAGAACTTCTAGATAAAAATACTTTAATTATGGATGAAGTAAAAGCTTTATTTAAAGAATCTAAACTTGCTAAGAAAGAATTATACCAATTGACAGAAGAGGTGATTGATCAACAGAAAAAGGATCATTTATTAACGCAATCCTCAAATACTTAATCTAATTTCGGCCAGTTTAGCTTTGGTATCTTCATAATTTCGATGATAGATACCAAGCAGACCTAAGCTTTCGGCAATCTGGACAAATACCCATTCGGTCGTCAATATAAATGCTGCTTTCTAAATCACATTGAGAAATATCGATGGCTAATTTAAAGATATCAGCATCTGGTTTCCTAAAATGAACAAAGCTGGAAGAGACAAATAAATCGATAAAATCATTCAATTTAAAAGTATTAATACGATGGTTGTTTAACTCGCGACATTAATTACTAATAACTGCTACTTTCAATTGATACTTTTTTTTAAGTCTTTAATTAACTGAATCATTGCAGGAAATGATTCAGATTTACTCATCATAAATTCTATAAAGTCGACAGGAGTGAAGTAACGTTTTTCATAAAATAGCAAACGTTCTAAATATTCATCTAAAGTGATTTTGCCAACTTCATAAGTATCAAAAGTCAAATAATGCCGTTCTTCAATCTCTTTTATATCTAATTTAAATTTATCAGCAGCTTCTGCTCTGGCTTTTCTGTCTCATCCATTGGTTAATAGAACACCACCAATATCTGTAAATAGGGTAGTTATCTTTTTTGGATTCATTTTTAAAGATTTTATTTAATTAACCTAAAGAAGAGAGCTTTGTTTAATAGATTGAGATAAAAGAGCTTTAAATAAAAAGCTTAGATGACAAAGCCATACTTTTAATTTTTAGAGAAATAGAAAGGATTTTCATACAACCAATTCGTCTCCAGATTCCTCCAAATTTTAATAATTTACTCTTATTTTCTTGTGCAATTAAGTACTTAGATAAGTATTTGTACTTCCAAAACACTGATAACGTCTCTTATCTGCATACTGGCATAGTTTTGGCATCAAAATTTGCATCTGTAGCGCATCAAAACGTTTTTATGATGAACAGTCATCAGATAAATTTCTTAATTAAATAGCAGGGACAACAGCTTTAGCTTATTAAAAGAATTGATTCAAAAATGTTTCAACTTCTAATATCAAAAATTTGTGGTGCCTGAAGTTGTGAAGCACAATTGGCCAGAATCGCCAAAATGCTTGCTGTCAACCTTTGCTTTTCTGTTCAAACTAAAATATATGCAGAACATATCTCAATCTGATTTAAAACATACCGAGAATTCAATTTTCAGTCCTAAGTCTCAGGGAGGCTGGACATTGTACCATCTGGATATTTATTTCATCATAGCTGCTTCCTTTATCATGTTGCTGGTAATTGGCTTGTTAATCTACGTAGCAATAAAGTATCGGGCAAAGCCAAACGATACCGAACCCAAACAAAGAAATGGCAACAGAAAAATGGAAATTTTTATGGTGGGCATTCCTTTTATTATGATTTCTTTTTTCTTTTTCCTGACTGTAAAAACCATGAAACAAACCGAGCCAGTTGTGATCAACCGAAAACCTACGGTGGTTATAAACGGACGGCAATGGTGGTGGCAGGTAAGTTATCCCGGAACCAAAGTAGTTACAGCAAATGAAATCCATTTACCCGCTAACAGAAAAGTGTTGCTCAAACTTACCTCGTCAGATGTAATCCATGATTGGTGGATGCCCTCATTCGGGCCAAAAATGGATATGATTCCCGGTTCAGTTAATTATTTGTGGTTAAATATAGATAAACCAGGAATTTATGAGGGCACTTGTAGTGAGTTCTGCGGACAGCAACATGCCAAAATGCGAATCCGTGTGATTGCACAAACCGAGGAAAATTATCAGAAATGGTTAACCGAAAGCGCAAAGGAAGCCACGCAAATTACAGATCCAATAGCATTTGTCGGAGCTTCAATTTTTCAAAGAACCAGTTGTGCAGGTTGTCATCAAATCCGTGGAACGGATGCAAAAGGAGATGTGGGGCCAGACTTAACCCACTTAGCCAGCCGGAAAACCATCTTATCGGGTACAAAAGCAAATACTAAAGAAAATTTATACGCTTTTATCTCCAATCCCAATGCAGTAAAACCCGGCGTAAATATGCCCAATTTTCACTTTAACAAACAAGAAAAAGCTGCTTTGTTGGCTTACCTAAATACGTTAAAATAATGGAAGAACTTTACATACCTGAGCCAGAAAACAATTTACCCGATACCAACATCAGCAACAGTCAGGGTTTATTACAATGGATCAGCTCGGTTGACCATAAGCAAATTGGTATTATGTATTTGATAGTGGGCGTGTTCTTTTTGGTTTTGGGAGGAATAGCGGCTTTATTAATCAGAATTCAATTAGCCTTTCCCGAGAATAATTTCCTCACACCAGAAATGTATAACCAGCTTTTTACCATGCATGGTACTACAATGGTTTTTTTGGTGATGACCCCAATTATACTTGGCTTCTCGGTTTACTTTGTGCCTTTAATGATTGGTGCAAATGATTTAGCTTTTCCACGGATGAATGCGCTAAGCCTGTGGATTGCTTTTTTTGGAGGTTTATTGTTGTACTTCAGTTTTTTAGCGGGTGGCGCACCAGATGCAGGCTGGTTTAATTATGCTCCCTTAAACGAAAGAACTTACTCTTCCAGCAATGGGATAGATTATTACTGCATTGGTTTATTGTTAGTTGGTATAGGTACGGTGGCAACATCCATCAACTTAATCGTAACAATTGTTTATTATCGGGCAAAAGGAATGACCTTTAAAAAGCTACCCATTTTTGTATGGATGATTTTGATTAATTCTTTTTTAATAGTTGCTGCTTTCCCACCATTAAATGCAGCTTTAAGTATGCTTTTGTTGGATAGGCAATTGGAAACGCATTTTTTCAACTCCACAAGTGGAGGTTCTCCCGTGGTTTGGCAACATCTTTTTTGGGGTTTTGGGCATCCCGAAGTTTACATTCTTATTTTACCCTCTTTCGGGGTGCTTTCAGAGGTTTTTCAGGTTTATTCGCGGAAGCCGATTTTTGGTTATAACATGATTGTAGGTTCTGGCATTGCGATAGCATTGCTCGCCTTTGGTGTTTGGGCACATCACATGTTTACAGTGGGTTTAGGAAATACAGTTTATAGTTATTTTGCCGCCGCAAGTATGCTGATTGGAATTCCAACGGGTATCAAAATTTTCACTTGGTTGGGTACAATGTGGGGTGGTTCAATCCGGTTTACCACCTCAATGCTTTTCGCGATGGCTTTTTTGGTAGAATTTACCATGGGTGGTTTAAGCGGAATTGCTTTCGCAATTGTACCAATAGACTGGCAATTAACAGATAGCTATTTTGTGGTTGCACATTTACATTATGTGTTTGTAGGCGGTAGTTTATTCGGGATTTTGGCGGGTCTGTTCTACTGGTTTCCAAAAATGACAGGCAAAATGATTGACGAAAAATTGGGCAAGCTTTTCTTTTGGTTTTTCGTCATCGGTTTTAACATGACCTTTTTTATACAACATATTTTAGGAATCGAAGGCATGCCACGTCGGGTTTACACTTACGCCGATATCAACGGATATGCTTGGATGAATATGCTTTCTACCGTCGGTGGATTTTTAATGGGAGCTTCGTTTTTATTACTTTTCTACATTCTGGTAAAAAGTTATAAAAAAGGAAAAATTGCCGGCAATGACCCTTGGGACGCTTATACTTTAGAGTGGATGACCACATCTCCACCGCAACTCAAAAATTTTGAAACGTTACCTCCAATAGAGTCATACAGACCATTTAGAGATATAAAATTAGCAAACACAAACGAGCATCATGGAGAATAAATTAATGATGAAATTGGTAATTGCCACAGAATCTGTACTGTTTATCTGTATCATGATCACCTACGTTTATTTTGCCTTAAGCGTCGGATTTACCAAACAAGCAAACCATTACTTGGATATTAAAACTACTGGATTATTTTCCGTTTTACTGTTCTCAAGCAGTTTTACTTTGATGCAAGCAGAAAAAAACTATGCAATTGGAGAAATAAAAAAACTAAAGATTTGGTTAGCAGCAACCATCTTTTTGGGAGGAGTTTTTCTTTTCGGGCAGCTTAAAGAATATGCAAAGCTTTTAACTCAAAATTTCAGTATCAGTCTGGATATTTTTAGTACCAACTTTTTTACCTTAACGGGGCTACATGCTTTCCACGTGATTATCGGTTTAATATTGTTGATTATCGTTTTAATTTTAGCCCTTTTGGGCGATTTTGACCGACCAAACTCCACTGTACTTGGTTCAATTGGCATGTATTGGCACTTTGTAGATATCGTTTGGATACTGGTTTTTACGCTGGTTTATGTTGTACCTTATTTATTAAAGTAGTTATGGAAACAATTCTTTTACAATGGAGCTTTGATTTCGGTGCAAGCCTACTTTTTATAGCACTTATTTCGGTTTACTTTAAACTCTCTAGCAATCAACTTTTAAAAGGTGCTGGATTGTATTTTGCCGGATGCTTTTTGATGCTGATTCTGGCACTTTCGCCATTGCATTTTTTAGGAATGCATTATTTATTAAGTGCTTACATGGTTATGCATATTTTACTTTTACTAATCTGCGGTCCCTTAATATTAATGGGTATTCCGAGGGAAACAGAAAATAAAACCATCAAGTCGCTATCTTGGTTTTTTAACCGATACCCATGGATAGGCTGGCTTTCTGGTATTGGTTTGATGTGGTTTTGGCATATCCCAAGCATATTTGATGCTTCTTTTCCAAAACAACACGATTTATTATCAATAAGTCCGCTCGCTTTTTTGCACTTAGCAACCTTGCTGCTAGCCGGTGTGTTTTTTAGTTGGCCAATTTTAGGACCGCATAAATCTTTGCGCATCCATCCTTTGGTTGGCGTAGTTTATTTATTTACCGCTTGCGTGGGCTGTTCGGTTTTAGGTTTGTTTTTAACCTTTGCTCCGCCAACTTTATACCACCATTATTATATGTCCGATGAATTTGGATTCTCTACACTTATTAAAAACGGTTGGGATATCAGCAGAGGAAACGACCAGCAAATGGCGGGTTTAACCATGTGGGTTCCCTGTTGTTTCATTTATTTAAGTGGCTGTATGATTTTATTTTTTAAATGGATGAATGAAAAAGAAGAGGACAGTATCAACTCATCAAAATTGAAAAGGAACTATTTATAATGATAAATCCAGTTGATAAACAAGAAGAACAAGAAAATTTCGCAAAGCCGCAGAAGTTGCCGGAACCAACCTATTGGCCATTTTTTCTAGCCCTTGGTTTAATCTTTTTAATGTGGGGCATTGTTACCAGTTGGTTAATTTCTTTGGCGGGTTTTGTGCTTATCGTCTATACTTTATTAAAATGGATAAATACTTTAAGAAATGAAGGAAGAGAAAGAAATTAGTGAATCTCGCAGAAACTTTTTAATGAAGTTCAGTTTAGGTTTGGGGGGCTTTGCTGCAGTTTTAGCTGGAGTTCCCATAATAGGTGCATTAGTGCAACCACTCATCCATAAAAAAAAGCAAACGTGGCGAGCGGTAGGTAAACTTTCTGATTTTGCACTCGGCGAAACCAAATTAGTGAAGTTTAAAAATGCCGAGTCTGGAGATTGGGCTGGTGTAAGTGCAAACTCTGCAGCTTGGGTACGGCATGATGTTAATGGAAAATTTATTTGCTTTTCTGCAAACTGTACACATTTAGGTTGCCCAGTTCGATGGGAAAAAGATGCAGAACTATTTATGTGCCCATGCCACGGAGGCGTTTATTACCAGGACGGAACCGTTGCAGCCGGACCACCGCCAAAAAGTTTAGCGCAATACAGTATCCGCGTAAAAAATGGAAATGTAGAGGTTAAAACGGCACCAATTCCACTGACTAAAATCACAGCTTAATATGGGTTTTTTAAAAAAAATAGCATACTGGATTGATGATCGCACAGGAATTTCGGAAGTCGTAAAGCCATTGGCAAAACACCTTGTGCCTCCTGGCGCAAAATGGAATTATGTTTTTGGTAGTGCTACGCTATTCTGTTTCATTTTGCAAGTAGTAACGGGCGTTGGGTTGAGCTTGCTTTATCAACCATCATCGGCAGATGCTTATCACTCTTTAGATTATATCACCAACCAAGTTTTTTTAGGCAATGTTTTACGAGGAATTCATTATTTCGGTGCTTCAGGAATGATTTTGTTTGTGGGTATCCACATGGTAAGGGTTTATATTACGGCAGCCTATAAGTATCCCCGCGAAATGAACTGGATAACAGGAATTATTCTTTTGTTTTTAACCATTGCCATGGGATTTACCGGTCAGCTTTTACGTTGGGATTCTAACGGAGTTTGGTCATCAGTGGTTGCGGCCGAGCAGTTAGGTCGCATTCCGCTAATCGGGACTTATCTGGTGCAAATTCTTTTGGGCGGAAGCGCCATCGGCGAACATACCTTAAACCGCTTTTTTTCTTTTCACGTTTTCTTGTTCCCAGCATTAATGTTCATGCTCATTGGTTTGCATTTATTTTTGGTTTTTAAAAACGGAATCTCAGAACCTCCAAAAGCCGGGCGGTTAGTTGATCCTAGAACCTACCGCAAATGGTATCGGGATATGCTTAACAAAGAAGGTGTTCCTTTTTGGCCAAATGCAGCTTGGCGTGATGCACTTTTTGGATCGGTGGTGGTCATTTGCATTGTTGGTTTGGCAATTATATTTGGGGCACCCGCACTTACGCAAGCTCCAGATCCTTCCATCATCAAAACAACACCAACACCAGACTGGTACATGATTCCAATTTTTGCTCTTTTTGCGTTAATGCCTCCAAAAATCGAATCCTATATCATCGTAATTGGACCTGTACTTACCATTTTCGGACTTTTAGCACTTCCTTTTATATCAAACAAAGGAGAACGAAGCCCAATTAGAAGACCTTGGGCAGTTTTCGGCACCTTATGCTTTATCGTTTTTGTAGGCACACTGCTTTACATCGGATTGAAAGCACCTTGGTCGCCTAATTTTGACACGAAACCTATTTACGAGCAAGTAAAAGCCACCAACCCACAAATGAAAGATGGAATGGTACTTTTTTATAAAAAAGGTTGCCAATATTGCCACAAAATTCAAGGAAATGGTGGAGAGAATGGACCAGATTTAACACTAATAGGAAGAACTTGGAGCGCAGACCAATTGAACGTTCAGATGATCAACGGCGGTAAAAATATGCCCGCTTATGGCTCTATACTCAGCAACAAAGAGTTGGGGCAGATTGTAGCTTTTTTAAAAGCACAAAAGTGATAAAACCAATTTCAAATATTTTTTGGTTGAAGATTTTTTATACCTCACCTTTACTTTTAGATGAATAAAAATTCTAAAAAACAGTCAATTAAAACCTTTTTAGTGCCCCAGTTTTGAAAATGATATTAAGGTACCAGAAATAGGCGATTATTTGTTTTTTTGAAGTTTCTCTTTAAACAAAAAACGCTGTAAATCATTTATTTACAGCATTTTTTGTTTTTTGAATCTTTCAGCGGAGAGTGGGGGATTAGAACTTCGTAGTTAACTGTATGTTTATAAGGTAGTTAATCTTAAATATTTCTTGTACTCCCAGCGAACTCCACTTCTTATGTTTTGGTTAACTGCAAATTAAATTTAAAAACACGGCTTTTTTTGTGCTTTGTCAAGTCTAAATTCTAGAAAATCAATTTGATTGATAGAGACTCGGCAGATAATCTATATGCAGATGTACACGATCAGAACTGACAACGCCAGATAATATCACAACATCTTCGGCGTCATAGATCTGTTTTATAAGTGATCTGCTTCTAATCTTTATCTCACCATCAAGGACTTTGTAACGATATTTTGTTACCCAAACAATATGAGCGGTCAATCTTGAAATAGGGTGTCCATTATGTCTTTGATTGTTCTCCAAACATCAAAATTAGCTTTTTAACCTCATCGGGAAGAATTCTATTCTTCTTTGCCCCCAAATTTATGCACTTTCAGTGCATAGTGGTTTAGTCTTTAATTGATTCTTCTGAAACTGCTAAAGCACTTTTTGAAAGACTTCTTAAAAATAATGTTTTGGTAACTTTACAACAAGAAAATATTAGAGTTAGTCCAAATTTTTTCAATACTAAAGAAGAAATTAACATGTTCTTAAATTTGATATAAGTTTTAATATTCAGAATCTTAAAACTCACATTAAATACTTCTGCTTTGAAGCTTTGGCGACCCTGATAACCACTGAGAAAGGTTAGCGTTCAATAATTGACTATTTATTTCATCGTTCTAGTGATTTCCCACTTTCATCCATACAGGCTAGCGTGGAACTATTTACAGTATTCAATTTTAGTTTTTAATAGTTAACGAGAACAAAAAACTAGGCCGTGTTTCTATTTAAGATGTTCAATATTATTCATAATAGCACAATTTACTGTTGACTCAACCTACGGTCTGTAAAATCACAATGGAAAAGAAGTATTTTGTATTTAAGAGTTGTGGTGCCAAGGGTTAGAAATTAGTTTAAATTATCTATGTATTTATATCCAGATCCGGTATTAAGCATTAAAACTGTTTCATGTGATGCAATTATTTTTTGCTGCCTTAATTGCAGCAGTGCTTTCCAGGTGGCAGCACCTTCAGGACTAATTAATAACCCTTCCGTTTTAGATATTTCTTTTACACCGCTAACAATATCAGCTTCACTGATGGCAATCGCGGTTCCGCCTGATTCTTTTAATACCCGCAACATCATATCCATACCAAAAGGATAAGGTACAGCAAGTCCGTTTGCTACTGTTGCCATCGGTGTAAACATGGTTTTCCAGTTTTCAATGTCATTTAGTGCATGTAATATGGGTGCACAGTTTTTTGATTGTACGGCAATCATCCGGGGTAGTGGACAAGTGATCCACCCCATTTCTTTCATTTCTTTAAATGCTTTCCATATGCCGATAAGGCCTGTGCCACCACCTGCTGGATAAATGATTACATCTGGAAGTTGCCAGTTAAGCTGTTCTGCAATTTCGTAACCCATTGTTTTTTTACCTTCAATTCGGTAAGGTTCTTTTAGGGTTGAGATATCGAAATACGTATTATCATTGTTGATTTCTGAAGCTTTTTTTGCACAGTCGTTAATTAAGCCGTCAACCAATACCAAATCGGCTCCATAAAGTTCACATTCCTGCTTAAAAACGGCCGGTGTTAGTGATGGCATCACTACTGTACATTTTATTCCTGCCTTGGCACAATATGCCGCCAATGCTCCTCCCGCATTTCCTGCCGTGGGCACAATACATTTTGTAATACCAAGTTCCTTTGCTTTGGATACAGCCATACTGATACCCCTTGCTTTAAATGATCCCGTTGGGTTAAATGATTCGTCCTTCATTAATAATTTATCGAAACCATATTCGCGGGCCATTTTATTCAAGTGATGGATAGGTGTCATACCTTCGCCAAGACTAACAATATTTTCTTTGCTTAATACAGGTAATAAGACTGAATAGCGCCACATAGTATGCTCTGTTAATGCCAATGCTGATTTTGGTGGTGCAGATAGTAGGTCGTAATCAACAACCAGAGGCTTGTTGCAACAGGTTGCATAACTGTTAATCTCAGTAATGTTGTATTCTTGTTTACAATTTGAACAAGAAAGAGTTGTTGCTAAACTATATGGCTGGGTTAATATATTCATCTATCAAAACTAAAAATTATACTATAACCAAAATAATCTTTTATATTATAGTGTATAACCAATAGTTATAATGAATTTTTACAAAACCGAATAAATGTCTTGCATAATTCGTTATTCTCGGTACCATGCCGTTGTATAAAAAAAAAGTTACGGATGATCTGGAAATTTTCAATATTGACTGTAACAAGGTCTCTGTCTTTCAGTTCTTTCAATACAGATCCTTTTGGTAAAAAACCAAGGCAATTGTCTTCACGCAAAAAGTTTTTTAGTGCTTCTGTTCCTCCTAAGCGTACATTTACATTAAGGGTATCGAGTTTAACTCCATGCTTTTCAAGATTGTATTTTAATGCAGCTAATGTTCCTGAACCATGCTCCCTTAAGACAACTGGATAATTTTTTATTTCCTGCACAGTCAGCGATTTTTTTTTTGCCAATGGGCTCTTTGCGCTGCAAACGGCAATCACTTCATCAGTACCAAATGGCTGATAAGATATAGCGGCATTTTTTTTTTTGCCTTCTACAATTCCAATATCAATATCATGATCGGCCAATGCTTTTAAAATGGTATCTGTATTGCGGTTGAGCAGACTTATTTTTACTTCAGGAAATGTTTGATGAAAGGCAGATAATATCTTGGGGATGATATACAATGCTACTGTAGTACTGGCGCCAAGTTTTAATTGCCCTTTTGCTTTTAACTGGTCATTCATTACGCTCATTTCAAACTCCAGTTCATTTTGAATCTTTTTTGCTTCTTTAAGATGCGCTAGCAGTAAACTACCGCCACGACTTAGCTGTATGGAATTACCTTTTCTTTCAAATAAAGTTGTCTTGTAAAAGAACTCTAAAGCTTTTATATGTTTACTGATGGCTGGCTGGCTGATAAACAATACTTCGCTTGCCTTAGAAAAACTGAGCAAGGTTGCTACTTCAATAAATATTTCATGACGGGTGGAAAGCATAATGTTTTTTTAATATTACACATTTTATTGCTTTTACATGCTCGAGTTTAAGGTTGATAAGCTATTTATTTTCAACAATTGGACCGAGGTTGAGAAGACCATTGTTTTTTGTTGATGATGATTAGCATTTTATTTTTAAGTATAATCATAGCCCAGAGCTAAGACGGTTTTCTGACACAACTTTTATCTTGATTTGATAGTAATTATAAATTTATAAAATATAATTATCACTAATAGGACATTGGGTTAAGCGGGTTGTTGTACAGACTTGGAGTTTTTTTGCTTTTAATGAAAATAAATAATGATTGAAGCCCTTTATTACAAAACCCAAACGGACAGGATTTTCTTACAAGAGATATGCAATGTAACATTTATGTGGTTACCTATTTTTTTAAACTTTCTATGCGCAAGTTATCATCAAATGAGACTTTTATTTTTTTTCTGTTTTTTGTTAAAAAATGTAATTATTTTTCGCGTTCGATGAAAATGTAATTTACTCAAAATAAACAATTCGCTCCTGTTTTCTAAACTTCTATGTGGCTTAAAAAAATTAGTGAAAGCTATGGGTTTAAATAAGTAATTATCTGCATTTCATTTAAAACTAAAAGAAACAAGTGAATAGTAATTATTTGTGGAACTACAATTTTACATGTTGAATGAAATGATTAATATAACATCTTTAAAATTTAGTAATATCTAAAACAATTCTATTTAAGTTACTGATTTTATTAGTAATATAATGAGAAAGTAAACTACTGAAATTTTTAGCTATTTATTGCTTTACAATTTTAATAATTCGGCAACTCCTAACACAACGTATGAAATTAAGCATGTTAGAGATGAGTATTTACATAGTTTCAATAATAAAAGATATAAATATCTTTTATTATTGAAATTCATATGATATCTTTGCTGTTGCAAATGGGAATATTTTCAAAAACATGTGAGTATGCAATAAGATCAGTTTTTTTTATAGCTCATAAAACCGCTGATGGAGGGAGAGTAGGCATCAAAGAAATAGCAAAAGGAATTAGTTCTCCAGAACATTTTTTAGCTAAAATTTTACAAGATTTAAGTAGGAGAGGGATTGTACAATCTGCGAAAGGACCAAATGGAGGCTTTTTTATGGATAAAAATACTTTGAAGCGTCCTTTAGCTGACGTAGTAGAAGCTGTTGATGGCAATGGTTTATTTACTGGTTGTGGTTTGGGGCTGGATTATTGTTCTGAAAGTAATCCATGTCCATTACACCATGAATTTAAGGACATTAGAAATAAAATACACCATATGTTATTGACTACTTCTATTGAAGATTTTAATGACGATTTAAATTTAGGTATCATCAGTTTAAAGAAATAATTTTTTACAGTTATAATAAAAGATAAAAAGGTATTAATATCAATATAAATGAAAATGCTTAAAAAATATTTAGTATTTATTGGTAGCTGGTTCATTCTGAGTATGTTTCCATTTTATGGGTTTGCAGCATCAGGGCATGTAAATAATAGTAATTTATGGAGCACTACGATTATTCTTAGCAGTTTGCTAATTCTTATGGTTTTAGCCTTTCGGTTAATAAGAGGAGCTAAAAAGTTAAATGAAGCTGCTCATCAGAATAAGAAAGATGGAGCCGAATGGATTAATCATAAACTCTATGATTTTAATGCAGATCAATTAGAGATTTTGATTAAAGAGGTTAATAAGTTGGAAAATGATAATCAGTCAAAACCCACAGAAAATTAAAATGAAAAAATATTTTACATTCCCTATGATGTTGCTACCTGCCTTTAGTGTTCAGGCTGCAAGCGAGCAAGATAGCCAGTCGGTTTTAACCAACCCAGGTGTATTAATTACTATTGCACTGATTCTTATTCCCTTATTAATTGTTGTTTATTTAGCTGTTGTAAAAGTTAGAAATTTGGCAAAAAAGGTAAGTTTAAGGGAGGCTATAGAACAGGGAAACAAAATCTTAAATGCGTTAAAAGATGATGACTTAAATACGCTTGAACAAGAATTAATAAAGCGGAAAGCTGCGGTTGATTATTCTTTAAACGATCATGAACTCGGTGGAGATTTAAAAGCAGAAGATAAGAAAGGCTTAATCCATCAGGTGAACGAAATAAATACAGCAAGGTTCATACCATCAAAAAAACGTTCTACAATAAGACCAAAGGTAGACCTTGGCTTATCTAGATTGGTAATTTGGTATTTAATGTCAGCCACTTTTTGGTTGGTTTTAGGGACTTCTATTGGCGAATATTTGGGGATTAAATTTGTTAGCCCTGATGTAGATCATATCAGTTGGTTAAGTTTCGGACGATTAAGGCCAGTACATACCAATATGGTTTTTTGGGGATGGTGTTCTTTAGCTATGATTGGCTTAGGTTATTATGTGGTTTATACAGTTAGTAATACCGTCGTAAAATCTTTAAAAAATGCCTGGTATGCCTTATGGTTAATAAATGCTTCTGTTTTAATAGGTAGTATTTCTTTAATGGCAGGTATTAATAATGCAGGAGGAGAGTACCGCGAGTATATATGGCCTATCATGCTGCTTTTTGCTATTGGACTGGTGATTACTCTATTCAATTATATACAGATTATCGCCAAAAGGACTACTAAAGAAATATATATCTCTAACTGGTATATTGTATCGGCGGCAATATTTACAGTTGTCATCACGCTGGTCGCTTACTTGCCTTTTTGGCAAAATGGTTTAGGCGAAACAATAGCTCAAGGTTATTATATGCATCAAGGGGTTGGGATGTGGTTTATGCTCTTCAGTTTAGGTTTAATTTATTATTTCTTGCCTCAACAATTGAACACTCCTATTTACTCTTATAGTCTAGGAATACTCGCTTTTTGGACACAAATTCTTTTTTATACGGTTATTGGCACTCATCATTTTATTTTTAGTGCTATTCCTTGGTGGTTACAAACTACCGCCATTATTGGTAGTATGGGAATGCTAATCCCTGTAGCAGCTGGCACAACTAATTTTTTAATGACGATGAAAGGGAACTTTCATAAAATTGGATCAAGCTATACTTTGCCATTTTATTTGGTAGGGATTGTATTTTATTTTACTGGCTCTTTTCAAGGGACTGCTGAGGCATTTAGATCAGCAAATTTGTATTGGCACTTTACAGATTTTACAGTCGCCCATTCGCATTTAACCATGTACGGCATTATTACTTTTATGTTATGGGCATTTATTTATACACTAGTACCTAGATTAACAGGTAAAGAACCAAAACACGTTTTGGTAGGAGCGCATTTTTGGATGGCATTTATCGGTTTACTTTTTTACACCATCCCATTAATGATTGGAAGTACATTAAGAGGCATAGCTTGGCAAGAAGGACAACCTTTTATTGATACAGTTGTTGCTATGGCTCCTTATTGGTTATGGCGAGCAATTGGTGGTTCGTTAATGTGGGCATCTCACCTCATTTTTGCTTATAATTTGTATTTCATGATTCGCCAAACAGATGATATTGATACACAAACTGCTGTATTCGATCAACTGAAAAAAATAAATTAATTTATCACATGGAAATATATAATCATCATAAACGCTTATTTACCATTGCTTTGGTGTTTTTTCTGGCGCTTACATTTTTTGCCGCAATAATTCCAGCGTATCAGGCGCAAGAAAACAATGCCCCTTTACCTAACAGTAAACCATTAACAGAACAAGAAACATTAGGTAAAGCTATTTTTGTAAAAGAAGGTTGTATTGCTTGTCATACGCAACAAGTTAGAAATGTAGATATGGATAAAGTATGGGGAGATCGTCCCAGTATTGCAGCAGATTATGCAGGAAATACCCGGACAGATATTTGGCGAAATACGGCAAACCTTTTAGGATCAGAGCGTACCGGACCAGATTTAACCAATATTGGCGTCAGACAACCCGGAAAAGATTGGCACTTATTACACTTATATAATCCGCGTTCAGTTTCTACTGGCTCTATTATGCCTGCTTATCCTTGGCTTTTTGAAGTTAAAGAGAACAGTAATAAAAATGATGTAAAGGTGATGGTTCCGGATGAATTTAGACAAGGAATTGTAGGGGATATTGTTGCTAAGCCTGAGGCTATGGAACTGGTGGCTTATTTACAATCGTTAAAACAAACTAAACTACCTGATGGCAAACCTGTTCCTATTTTTCTATATCCAAAGCCAGAATCAAAAGCATTAGCAGGTTCCAATAATGGAAGTGTTGAATTAGACGGTAAAAGTTTATATGCAGCAAATTGTCAAAGCTGTCATCAAGAAAATGGAGAAGGACTTAAGGGTGCATTTCCATCTTTAAAAGGTAGCCAAATTGTGCTGAATGATGATCCAAAGACGTTGATAACTATTATTATGAAAGGTTATAACGGACGCGTGAGTGAAGGTTATGGATTGATGCCTGCAGTTGGTACAAATAATAATCTGAAACCAGAAGAAGTAGCAGCTATAATGAACCATGAGCGTAATAGCTGGGGTAATAAAGCAAGAAAAGTAGATGCAGCCGAAATAAAAAAAATAATTGATTTAATTGGAAAATGATGCGGAAATTAAGTTCAAATAAATATCGGAAGCTGATTCTATTAGTATTCTTAATTCTTATAAACCATATTCCAACTATGGCGTGTGAAGCTTGTAATCAAAATCAGCCTAAAATATTAAGAGGTATCACACATGGCAATGGTCCACAAAGCAATTGGGATTATTTTGTGGTTATCATTATGGTTTTGGTAACACTTTATTCTCTGTACGCGGCTGTGAAATGTTTTGTAAAACCATCTGAAAAAAAATATAGCCATATTAAAAATACTATTTTAAATCAACAATAATGAAAAGCAAAAGCTTGGTCACTTTATTTATTGATGACGAATTACAACCAATTGGTAGTTTCCCAACTCCAGTTTCTTTTGAATTAGATACTCGAAAACTAACTGATGGTCAGCACACCTTAAAAATTGTGAGTAAAGATCAGAACGGGAAAGAAGGTCTCAAATTGATTCCGTTTACGGTAAGAAATGGACCTGCAATAGCTATAGAAGGTTTAAAAAAAGATGAAGTAGTCGATGGAATTGTGCCTCTGATGATTAACGCTTATGGCAAAGGCAATCAAACATCGTTTGTTTTACACGGGAGCGAAACGCCGCATAGTATTCCTATTTGGATTATTATTCTGCTCATTTTATTTATAGGATGGGCAACATTTTATGTCATTACCTCAGGTGCAATTGCTTTGTTTTAATCTTAAAAAAATAAGATGAAAGATATTAAAGACCTCAAAGATATTCAAATTTTTGTCGATCAGTTTTACCAAAAAGTTAGAGAAGATCAATTTATTGGGCCTGTTTTTTTAGCACAGATAGAAGATTGGGAACCCCATTTAAATAAGATGTATGGATTTTGGAATGCCGCTCTTTTTGGAGTGCCTGGTTTTAAAGGAAATCCATTTGCAAAACATGCCCCTTTAGGATTGAAATCTGATCATTTTACAAGATGGATTGCTCTTTTTGATCAAGTGATTGATCAAAATTTTGAAGGAATAATGGCTGCAGAGGTTAAAAATAGAGCCCAATTAATGGCAACCATGTTTATGAAAAGATTAGAATTATTAAATGGGGACACACATCATGTAATTGTTTAGAGATAATCCATTCAATTATAATTGAATATCGTTTAAATCAATCAAGAACATAATCTTCAATTATTTATGCCAATTAAAAGAAATTCAAATATTGTAGCTTTATCCAAAGACCATCATTTTGGACTATTGTTTTGCTGGAAAATAACTGAAGGAATTAAAAAAAATATTCCTTTACATAGGGTAAAGTCATATGTAGAATTTTTTTGGACGAATCATTTAGCTGTTCATTTTAAGGAAGAGGAAGAATTACTTTTCGATCCTATTAACGATCCTTTTTGTGATAAGGCAAAAGAAGATCATCAAATTATCAGAAAAGAAATTGAAAAAATAAAGAATAATGAAGAGAGAGGTAAGCATGATTACCTGCATTTAGCTCAACTTATCAATCAACATATCCGTTTTGAAGAAAGAGTATTGTTTCCAAATTTAGAATTGTTATTGTCTGAACAAAAATTAGAAGAAATTAGACGTCGTTTAGCTCAATTTCATACTGTTTATAAAGATGATTATGAAGATGAATTTTGGATAAAAGCCTAATTCTTTATGACTTCAATTATCAAGATAGAGGTGATTTACGATGGCAACAGCTATTTTCTGCAAACAACAAAACATGCTTATGCCAATTTAATAGTATTACTCCTTAATGAATTAACAGATGAATATTTTGACGATTGTAAAGGTATGGGCAAGTGTGGTACTTGCTTGATTGAGATTTTAGAAGGTAACGATGATTTGAAAGGACAAGATAGAAATGAAGAAACTACGTTAAGTAAAATGAACATCAATCAGCCTAATATCAAGTTGGCTTGTCAGCTTTTAGTTGACGAAAGTTTAAAAGGAATAAAAATTAGGATTATATAAATTTAAAGCATAAAAAAATGGTTATTAAAGATGTATTAAAACAATTAGCAAATCAAGATACCAATCAACCAAGCATCAAAATATTTAAGAAAGGAAAGGACTATAAAGTAATTGTATTAGGCTTTAAAAAAGGAATGATTTTGAAAGAGCATTCAACGCCTATTCCTGCTAAACTTGTAGTAATTGAAGGCAAGGTGGATTACAAAGAAGTAGACAGGGCTTTGGTGTTAAATAAATTTGACGAGTTAGATATTCCTGTAGATGTGATTCATGCAGTGGAAGCTTTGGAAGATAGTATTTGCTTTCTGATACAGGGAGCGTAACTTTATAATAAATAAAAGAAAAGAATATATAATTTTGCTCTTTTATTCCCGATTAAAAAAAAGCACATTTAAGGATTTTCATTCATTTAATGCAGAGAGATTTGACTTAATTCTTATTTTTATGAATACATCTATAAATAACAATTATGAAAAATTTAAAAGCTCTTTTATTTGATCTTGATGGAACCCTGATAGACTCCGAGTATTTTCATTATGAATGCTGGAATGAGATCCTCAAAGAATATCAGGTTATACTGATTTATGAAGACTGGTTAAAAACTTATGCGGGTGTTTCATTGCCGGACAATGCAAAGAAACTATTAGAAAAATATAATATCCAAGCATCGTTACCAGACCTGATTTCCAGACGCGAAAATTTAACATTGGAACGTTTGAAAACTAAAGACTTGAACCTGATGCCTCATGTTTTGGAATTCATTGAATTTTTTCATCAAAAAGGACTTAATCTTACCATTGTGACTTCTAGTCCACGGCAGGACGTAGAAGCCATTTTTGAAAGGAATGGCCTAGAAAAATATTTCAGTATAATCATCACCAGGTCGGAAGTGACCAAAAACAAACTAGATCCTGAATGCTATAATTTATGTTGCAAACAACTCAATATCCCTAAAGAGAATTGCATTGTTTTCGAAGACACTATAATTGGTGTTAAAGCTGCTTTAGCTGCTGGTATTACCTGCTTTGCAATACAAAACAATAAAAAAGAACACGAAAGTTTAAACATCGCTGATCAATTGTTTCTCAACCTGAGAGAAGCAAAAGATTATATTCTCGAGCATCAAGCACTTACTAATGGAATTTAGTTTATAATTTGAAGATTAGTTTCTTTTTCTTCTCCATTTTGCCTGTTGATATCTTCTTAAACATTGAAGCGCTGCAATTCTTTAGAGCCATGCTTCAATAGATTAGGAAGCGGAATTATATTCGAAAAGCCATTGATCAGAATAGCAGCTAATGATGGGTTTCTATAACTTAAATAGATGACAGTCATAAACCTCTTTTTTCTCTGTTTTGTCCTTAATGCAAAAAAGCAGCCTTTAAGGCTGCTTTTTGAACTAGTGCGGAGAGTGGGGGATTCGAACCCGCGGACCTGTAACAGTCAACAGTTTTCAAGACTGCCGCAATCGACCACTCTGCCAACTCTCCGTTTAAGGAGTGCAAAATTAGATTTTTTTTGTCAATAACAAAATAAATTAATAAGATAATTGTGATATTGTTGTTTGAGCGTGTGATTTGAGGGATTGGAGATTGAATATATCTTTGCTTAAAGGATAAATATGATTGCTGTGAGAGTAGGTTAATCATTGATTTCAGCTCAGTCAATACCATATTAAACTATTCAGGAGAGCCGATAATGTACTTAAGTTCGGGTTGGCCGAGACTGTTAATTACAATAATGTCTTATTTTTCAGATATTTGTCATTTATGATGTTTTTTGATTCAGTATTAGAGATTGTACTAATTTTGTGACATGGAAAAAGTATGGTTAATTACAGGTTGCTCTACAGGTTTTGGCAGAGAACTTTCAAAATATATTCTTGAAAAAGGCGGTAAAGTGGGTGTTGGATCCAGAAACACTGACGATGTGAAAGACATTGTATCCGGACATGAAGACAATGCAATTGCCCTGAAACTTGATGTTACTAAGCAGGATGAGATTGCAGATTCTGTAGCGAAAACAATTGAAAAGTTCGGGCGTATTGATGTGTTGGTAAACAATGCCGGTATTGGCTACTTCGGTGCAATCGAAGAAAGTGAAGATGATGAGGTGAGAAGGATGTTCGAAATTAATGTGTTTGGACTTGGAAACATGACCAAAGCGGTATTGCCACAAATGAGATCACAAAAAAGT
>JACMOI010000019.1 GCA_014378105.1 Pseudopedobacter sp. | reverse complement strand
TCTTCTGATGGTAATCCTAACCATTTTGCCGAAGCTCCAGTAGAAATAATCACAGTATCTGCTAAAATAGTTTTAGAATCGTCTACCACTACTTTATGAACTGGACCAGAGAAGTCTACTGAAGAAACATATCCGAAACGGATATCTGTTCCAAAACGCTCCGCTTGTTTTCTAAAATCCTCCATCATTTCAGGTCCCATCACTCCGCCAGGATAACCTGGAAAATTCTCAACGTCTGTGGTATTTGTTAATTGACCGCCCATTTGCATTCCGGTAATCATTACTGGTTTCAAATCAGCTCTTGCTGCATAAATAGCAGCGGTATATCCTGCAGGTCCAGATCCTATAATTAAGCAATGAACGTGTTCTAATTCTTCTGTCATGTGAATAAATTGAAAAACAAATTTAAGCTTAGCAAATGCTTTTGGCAAATGATTTTATCTATTGTGAGATAGTAATTACTTATAGGGTTGATTTATAATCATTTGATCTATTTCTTCTTGAGCTACCCACAAAATATTAAACCGGATTTAATCTATTTGCACTCAATAATATATTTATATTAAAAAAGCATCAAGTAAATGACAAAAACATTATTACATCATTAAGAGGTTTAACGCTGTAGAGAATTGTGATAATTCATCTAAATTTGAAAATCATTAATAAATCATTTAATCAATTTTATATGAGTAAGAAAATTATCATTACTGTAACCGTTATTCTTGTAGCAGTAATAGCCTTTACTTTTTTTTCAAAATCTGAAAAAACTGATAAAACATCAAATAATAAAATAGAAAACTTAACAAAAACGAATGTATCAATTGATACTTCTGCTAACCATAATGTTTTAGTTGGGGTATGGTATGATGAAAGTATTAAATCTCCTGATGGCGGCAAAGTAGTCTATGAAATTATATCCAAAAATCAGCAGATTTTTATGCAAGCAGTGAGTTTTAAAGGTGAAAATTTAAAAGTAAGCGATATGCCAAAAATTAACGACGGTGCTTCTGAACTTAAAATAAATGGAGAGGAATATATAAGCATAGAAAATCCTAACACCAGCTTTAAAATAGATAAACACGGCGATTTATATATTTTTGATAAAGGCAAGCTAGTGGTAAAATGTAGCAGGATTATGTAATCTTCGATTTACTATGTATCAATGTATTAATTAATGCTAGTAAACTTATTTTTAAAAGAGAATTGATTTTTTAAATCAAATTAAAAATAGCAAAACCATAAATAAAGAATCGTAAAAATCTAAATGCGGCCCAAAGAATATAGTTTTTAAAATCATATTTAATTAAACCGCATGCAAAACTTACAATGGAGTGCGGAATAGGTAGCATAGCGCCCACTAGCACAAAAAAACCACCCCATTTTTTCAGGTTCTTAATGTGAATAGCAATTTTATCTTCAATATATTTTCTTACCGAAGGGATTTTAAAGGTTAAACTTCCTAAGCCATAAGCGCAAATACCTCCTAAATAAGACCACATGGCTAACAAACCTAAGTAAAACCAAGGGTTACTCATTTTAGCACTCCAGGCAATAAAAATTTCTGGAGGCAGCAAACCCAAAACAGTTTCGGAGATAAAAAAAATGAGTAAGATGAACTTAGGAGAATAATTATCGACCAAAGACTGTAAAACTGCTTTAGTGTCCAAAAGAAAATAATCTAAGAAAATAAAAATCACTACAAAAACCACAATCGCTAAGCCTCCATTGATGGCTGTTTTCTTAAGGAAGTCATAAAATTTTGTGATTCTATAGTATCGGTTTAAAACCGATACTTTTTTCATATTCATCATCTAAAACGGTAGTGAAAAGCAAAGTTAACCTAATAAAACTCGATTAGAAAATTAATATTATTTCGGACTAGGTCTGAATCATGCCTACGTTAAAACGTTTTTTAATTGGTGATTGATTTGCCGCTTCAATTCCCATTGAAATAGCTTTACGAGTTTCTACAGGATCAATTACCCCATCAACCCATAATCTTGCAGCAGCATAATAAGGTGTTGTTTGTTGGTCGTATCTATCAGTAATTAATTTGATTTGCTTTTCTTCCTCTTCTTTAGTGATTTCCTCACCTGCTTTCTTCATACTTGCAGATTGAATTTGCCATAAGGTTTTCCCTGCCGAAGCACCACTCATCACTGCAATTTTAGCTGTTGGCCAAGCAAAAATTAATCGAGGATCATACGCTTTTCCGCACATTGCGTAATTTCCTGCCCCATATGAATTACCTATTACAATGGTAAACTTAGGTACTACCGAATTGGAAACCGCATTCACCATCTTCGCTCCGTCTTTAATAATACCCCCATGTTCAGACCTAGAACCTACCATGAAGCCAGTTACATCTTGCATAAAAATTAATGGGATTTTCTTTTGATTGCAATTCATGATGAATCTTGTTGCTTTATCTGCAGAGTCCGAATAAATCACACCGCCAAACTGCATTTCTCCTTTTTTAGATTTCACTACTTTTCGTTGATTAGCTACAATTCCAACTGCCCAACCATCCACTCTAGCCAAACCGCAAACAATGCTTTGTCCGTAACCAGCTTTGTATTCATCTAAAGAATCAGCATCTATCACACAATCTAACAGCTCATGCATATCATAAGATTTTTCACGATTCTCAGGTAAAATACCATAAACATCTACTAATTTTCGTTTAGGTTTTATAGCCTTTATTCGATTAAATCCAGCATTTTCAGGTGCTCCTATTTTAGCCATGATGCTTTTAATAGCATTTAAACAAGTCGCATCGTCTTTATGCTTATAATCTGTAACTCCCGATATTTCACAATGGGTAGTTGCTCCTCCTAAAGTTTCATTATCTACACTTTCGCCAATTGCTGATTTAACCAAATAGGAACCTGCCAAAAATACAGAACCTGTTCCGTCCACAATCATGGCTTCGTCACTCATGATGGGTAAATAAGCTCCGCCCGCTACACAAGAACCCATGATGGCGGCAATTTGAATAATACCTTCAGAACTCATGATGGCATTATTTCTAAAAATCCGACCAAAGTGTTCCTTATCTGGGAAAATTTCATCCTGCATAGGTAGAAAAACACCTGCCGAATCCACTAAATAGATGATTGGCAATCTATTTTCCATCGCAATTTCTTGTGCCCTTAAATTCTTTTTAGCTGTCATTGGAAACCATGCGCCAGCTTTTACCGTAGCATCATTGGCTACAATCATACACTGCCTTCCAGATACATATCCAATACCTGTAATCACACCTGCAGAAGGACAACCTCCAACATCTTCATACATCCCCTCAGCTGCGAAAGCACCAATTTCTAAAAAATCGTTTTTATCATCTATTAAATAGTTTACCCGCTCACGAGCAAGCATTTTTCCTTTATCCTTTTGCTTAGCGGCTGCTTTCTCTCCTCCGCCTAAAAAAACTTTTTTTAGCTTATATTTCAACTCATCAACGAGTTGTTTGTTTATATCTTCGTTCTTGTTAAATTCGATATCCATGGGGCTAAATTTAAGTTAAATCGATCACTTATAAATAATAATTATCATGAAAAAGTTTATCATTATTTTGCTTATTGTATTTTCTACACCTGCATTTTCACAACTTAAAACTCAGGAAATCAATCAAAAAAGGGATGAAATTAATACCACAGGAATGAAAATTTTAGGTGGCTGGGCTTTGGCAAATATTGCTTTTGGGAGTGTATCTTACTTTAATTCTTCGAATAAAAAGAAATACTTTAACCAGATGAATATAATGTGGAATGTGGTTAATTTGGGTTTAGCTACTGCAGGATATTTTGGAGCGAAGGCTAATTTAAATCAGCAATTAAATTTGGCACAAAGCATACATGATCAACAGAAAATAGAAAAAATACTCCTTTTAAATACTGGGTTAGATATTGGATATATGGCTACTGGCTTGTTCTTAAACGAACGTGGTAAAAACAAATCATCGGATAGATTAAGAGGCTATGGTCAATCCCTGATTTTACAGGGAGGATTTCTATTACTTTTTGATGGAACGATGTACGCTATTCATCAAAAAAATGGAAAAGGATTCGATAAAATTTTAGAAAATGTAAGTTTAAATTTTGACGGAAAACAAATTGGAGTTATTTATCAACTCCATTGAAATTACTCTTTTATCCCAAACCAAATAGAGCAAAATCATATTTCGTAGAATCATCCTGAATAAAAAAATTGACCTGTTTAAAAAGCTAATTTAAATAATCTATATTCAAGATTTTGATTTAGTTACTTCGAATGGATATAATATTGTATTAGAAAACTTATAAACTTTTGTCATCAAACTAATTGAGCCCTTTGATGTTAAGTAAGCAACTTGGTAAAGCTAACACTCACAAAATATTACAAAACAAATCATGTTTAAAAAAATTCCACTTATAGAATTAGCTATTTTAATAGCTACAATCGCAATTATTTTTCTTTCTGAATTTTATTATATTGTCCTTAAAGACCATGATAGAGCTATATTTATAGGTTTATGGCCCCCAACAATGATTGGATTATTAATTTATTTAAACTTAAGAAAGAACCAAGCTTAATATTAATATGGAATATTTAGATTTAATAATCTTAACTATAATTGTATCGGTATTGTTCGGAGTTTTTATTTTTGGTCCGATGTTGTATGCGCATTCTTCAAAAATATCAAAAAAACCTAACGGTAATAAAGATTAATTAAATTCCTCACAAAAGGATAATTCACAGATTATTCTTTTGTGAAAACTATTTTTAGGATAATCGGAAGGTTATCCCTAAGAGAACTGAAATTTCTCTTCAATCCCCAAACCAAATAAAGCAAAATCATATTTTACAGGATCATTTACGTCAAATTCTTTTAATCTTTCCGTCAGCTCTAGGGCGGTTTGCCAATCGGTTTGCTTACGCGACATTAAACCTAACTTTCTAGCTACCCTGTCCACGTGTAAATCACAAGGAATTATTAATTGATGGGGTTTAATTTGATTCCATATCCCAAAATCAACACCACAGTTATCTTTCCTCACCATCCATCTCAGAAACATATTTAACCTTTTACAAGTAGATTTTTGAGAAGGCGAAGAAACATGTTTTATAGTTCGTTGAGGAAAATCAGGTGAAGAGAAAAAATACGATCTAAAATAATTCAAATTTCCTTCAATATTTTGTTGTAATAACATCGGCGAAAAGCAAACATTACTTTTTGTATTTGACTGATTAAATATACCCTTAAAATCATCTCGAAAAGTTTCATCCTTTTTAAAAGGTAAGAATGCATCCTCCAAAGAATCAAAATTTTGATAATGATGACGAAAAAAATGTATGAAATAAAGAGTATCTGTTGCGTTGAAAGTACGATGTTTAAAGTTTAACATTCGCTTTAAATCCGTTTCTTTATGATTCAGGATAAAATCATAAGGAGCGCCATCCATCAACGTAATTAACTCTTTACATTTATTAATAATGGTAACTCTCTGTCCCCATGCCAACATCGAACTCCAAAATCCCATAATTTCTATATCCTGCTTTTTTGAAAACAGGTGTGGAATACAAACCGGATCATTAGAAATAAATCCTTTTTGATTGTATTGATCTACTTTAGAATCTAAAAATTCTTTAAGTTCTGGATATTTAAGTGGATATTTCAACGTTTTATTTAAACAATTTACGTTTTTAAAGCTTATTTTAATGCTGCCATGAGAAATTTAAATCATAAATACATTGTTCTAATCTTATTTCTAACATTAATTTTTAATGCATGTAGTTCGCAAAAATCAAAATTAGAAAATCAACAAAAAATAACGCAGTTAATTGAAAGTAACCATTTTAAATTCATTGCTCAACAAGCAAATCCTTTGCGAGGTAATATCATTAGTAGTCAACTTAGAAACCTTGACGGAAGTTATAATTTAAAAATAAGTCAGGATTCTGTACAATGCTATTTACCATATTTCGGACAAGCAAGACAAGCTGATTATGGGAGTAATGATACCGGCATTAAGTTTTTAAGTACTGATTTTATATACTCGAAAATTAAAATGGATAATGATCATTATCAAATGACCATTATCCCTAATGGTGACCCCAAAACTTCAAAACTTATATTAGAAGTTTCTGCTTCAGGGTATGCTACTTTAAATGTCACGAGTATTTATCGAGATCAAATTAGTTTTACAGGAATCATTGAAAAATATTAAAATCAATTAGCCTAAAACTGATTTTAAGTCCTCAATTAAATCATCCACATCTTCCACACCTATGCTTAATCTTAAAAGATTATCTACAACACCCACTTTTTCTCTTTCCTCTTTTGGAATAGAGCCATGCGTCATTGATGCTGGGTGATTAATCAAAGATTCTACCCCTCCTAAAGATTCAGCAAGCGTGAAAACTTTGAATGAGCCTGAAATTCTAAAGGTTTCTGCTAAATCAGCATCTTTTAATACAATAGAAATCATACCTCCAAATCCTCTCATCTGCTTTTTTGCAATATCATGATTTGGATGATCTTCAAAACCAGGCCAATAGATCTTTTCTATTTTCGGATGATTTTTCAGAAAATGTGCAATCTTCACACCATTCTCACAATGTGCTTTCATTCGTAAATGAAGAGTCTTGATTCCTCTTAAAACTAGAAAAGAGTCTTGTGGTCCTGGAGTTGCTCCGCAAGCATTATACATAAACCAAAGTTGCTGATAAAGCTCTTCATCATTAGTAATTAAAGCGCCCATCACCACATCAGAATGACCTGCAATATACTTTGTCACTGAGTGCATCACGATATCTGCACCCAAATCGATTGGATTTTGCAAATAGGGCGAAGCAAAAGTATTATCCACTACCAAGGTTAAATGATGTGCTTTTGAAATTTTAGAGACCGCCTCGATATCTATAATTTGCATCATTGGATTGGTTGGTGTTTCTAACCAAATTAATTTTGTTTTATCATTAATATAACTATTAATATTTTCAGGATTTGTTAAGTCAATAAAATGAAACTTTATACCATAATTAGCGAATACCTTGGTGAAAATTCGATAGGAGCCACCATATAAATCATTACCAGTAATTACTTCATCACCTGGTTTTAAAATTTTCATTACCGCATCGGTTGCACCCATTCCACTTGAAAAAGCCAAACCGTATTTTGCATTTTCTAACGCCGCTAAACAATCTTCTAAAGCTTTACGTGTTGGATTTGTACCCCTAGAGTATTCATAACCTTTATTGTCTCCTGGCGTTTTTTGCCAATAAGTAGAAGTTTGATAAATAGGTGTCATTACTGCTCCAGTTGTTGGATCTGGATGTTGACCTGCATGTATTGCTTTAGTTGCAAATTTCATTCGATATTGATTTATAATTTAAAAATTGATTCCCTAATAAGCCAAAGCAAAAATTACTCTTTCTTTTGATGGCTTACCAGTCACTATACAAACGCCCTCTTCTTGAGGATTGTTTAAAGGAATACATCTGATAGTGGCTTTTGTTTCCTCTTTTATTCTCGCTTCTGTTTCTGATGTACCATCCCAATGGGCAGAAATAAAACCACCATTTTCATTTAATATCTTTTTAAATTCTTCGTAAGAATCTACTTTGGTAGTATTTTCTTCTCTAAAAGAATAAGCTTTGGAATAAATATTAATCTGAATTTCTTCTAATAGATTTTCAATCATATCGGCAATTCCATCTCTTGAAATAGTTTGCTTTTCGCGAGTATCCCTTCTAGCAATTTCAATGGTATTATTTTCTAAATCTCTTCCACCAAAAGCTAATCTAACCGGAACTCCTTTTAATTCGTATTCGGCAAATTTAAAACCTGGACGTTGAGTATCTCTATTATCATATTTAAACGATATTCCTTTAAATTTTAATGCCGATGTAATTTTCTCGACCTCAGCAGAAATATTAGCTAATTCTTCATCTCCTTTATAAATTGGAACAATCACCACTTGAATAGGTGCTAGTTTTGGAGGTAAAACCAAACCTTGATCATCTGAATGAGCCATAATTAAAGCGCCCATTAAACGAGTAGATACTCCCCACGAAGTTGCCCAAACATATTCTTGTTTTCCTTCTTTACTGGTGAATTTTACATCAAAAGCTTTTGCGAAGTTTTGTCCTAAAAAATGTGATGTTCCGGCTTGTAATGCTTTCCCGTCCTGCATCAACGCTTCAATACACATGGTGTCTAATGCCCCTGCAAAGCGCTCATTTGCTGTTTTATTACCTTTTATAACTGGCATTGCCATCCAGTTTTCAGCAAAGTCAGCATATACATCTAACATTTGCTTGGTCTCCGCAATAGCTTCATCTGCGGTTTCATGTGCGGTATGTCCTTCTTGCCATAAAAACTCGGTTGTTCTTAGAAACAATCTGGTCCGCATTTCCCATCTCACTACGTTTGCCCATTGATTGATTAATAATGGTAAATCGCGATAAGATTGAATCCAACCCTTATAAGTATTCCAAATAATCGTTTCTGAAGTTGGTCTGACAATTAATTCTTCTTCCAATTTTGCATCCTCATCAACAGTAATGTTTCCATTACCATCGTTTTTTAAGCGATAATGTGTAACTACAGCACACTCAGTAGCAAAACCATCAACATGAGAAGCTTCTTTTGAGAAAAATGACTTTGGAATGAACAAAGGAAAATAAGCATTACTGTGCCCAGTATCTTTGAATTTTTGATCTAAAACTGCTTGCATTTTCTCCCATATAGAGTATCCATAGGGTTTTATAACCATACAGCCTCTTACAGAAGAATGTTCTGCAAGATCTGCTTTGTTAACTAATTCGTTGTACCACTGTGAATAATCTTCTGATCTACTGGTTAAGCCTTTGCTCATTTTTTATTTCCAATTATTTTTTGTTATTTTTATATATTAATAATCGACCAAAGTTATAAATTTTAAACGTTAATGATTGAGGTCATAAACTGTATCCACCATGAAAAGTAAAACTTTAATTAAAATTTTATCTCTGAGTGCTATCGGAATTGCTGTAACTTCTTGTTCAACAAATAAATTAGC
>JACMOI010000018.1 GCA_014378105.1 Pseudopedobacter sp. | reverse complement strand
TTTTTTAGACAGAGGCTTGCGAGAATTAGAGGAGATCAACGTGACTTTTTTATTAGAGATGTTTGTAGGGCAACTTCTGCTGCTCCAACTTACTTTAGTGTGGCTGAAATTCATTCTTTATCGGGTGTTAGGTATCCACTTTTAGACGGTGGAATTTTTGCTACCAACCCCTCTTTAAGTGCGTTTGTTGAAATTAAAAGAGAACCCGAAGAATTGATCCCAAAAGACATCTATATTTTATCCTTAGGCACTGGCGTTTCTAAGCGATCTTATGATAGCGACGAATTAAAAGATACAAAAGCGCTGTTCGTGGTACCTGCTTTATTGGATATGATGATGGGTGCTGCTACTGAGACTAGCCATTTCTACATGAAACAAATCTTTAGTTTTTTAGGTATTCCAGATCATTATGTAAGATTGGAGCCTTTAAACCTGCAAAGTGTTAAGGAGCAATTAGACGCTGCAAGTCCAAGAAATATTGATCGTTTAATGGCGCTTGCTGATAGGATGATCAGCCAGAGAAGTGCCGTTATTGATTTAATTGTTGATAATTTGATTAAGTTAAAACTAAGCCAAAAAGAAGCCATTAAAGATTCTAAATCTTTATTCTAAAAAACTATCAAATTTCTCCCAAAAACCATCTCTAGGTAATGGCGCAAAAATTTCTACTTTTTCTTTTTTTACAGGATGAATAAATTGTAGTTTCAAAGCATGTAAAGCGATACTTTTCTTTCTACTGCCTCTGGGATAACCGTATTTATTGTCTCCAACAATCGGGCTTCCCAAAGTAGAAAGTTGTACTCTAATTTGGTGTGGACGACCAGTAATTGGATCTACCTCTACCAAATAATATTCGTTTAAATACCCTAAAACTTTAAAATTTAATTCGGCCCTTTGGCTGCCTTTAATTTCTGTATCATAAGCAGTTGTAATGTTTTTTTTAGGATTTTTAATTAGATAATGTATTAAGTTTCCTTCCATTTTAGAAGGTTTTTGACGCACAACTGCCCAATAAGTTTTGTGCATATCTCGCTCCTTAAACATTTTATTGATACGGTCTAACGCTTTCGAAGTTTTTGCAAAAAGTATAACCCCACTTACAGGACGGTCTAAACGATGAACTACACCCAGAAAAGCGCCATTCGGTTTATTATATTTTTCAGCGATATAGGTTTTCACCATTTCATCTAATGAAGGATCGCCAGTATCATCAACCTGTACAATCCAACCTGCTTTTTTATAAACCGCAATGAGGTGATTATCCTCAAAAAGGATATCCTTATCTGTAATCTTATAAAATTCTTCCATTTTTAATAGATATGAGTATAAAGATATGAGAGCTAAAATGGATTAAAAAACATAAAACCAAATGAACAAATGACTATCAGTTGAACTAAAAAAACTAACTAACTAACTAACTAATACTGCTCTTTATCATTTGGGAAATCGCCACTTTTAACATCTTTAATGTAAGATTTTACTGCTCCATTAATTTCATTAAATAAATTTAAATACTGTCGCAAAAATCTTGGTGTAAATCCTTTAGTTAAGCCCAGCATATCATTGACTACTAAAACCTGTCCGTCACAATGCATTCCTGCGCCAATACCGATAGTTGGGATATCAACACTTTCAGTCACTTCCTTGGCCAATTCGGCAGGGATTTTCTCTAAAACTACAGAAAAGCAGCCTGCATCTTGTATTCGTTTGATATCTGTTTTCAATTTTTCTGCTTCGGCTTTTTCCTTGGCTCTCACTGTATAGGTACCAAATTTGTAAATGGATTGAGGGGTTAAACCCAAATGACCCATTACTGGAATTCCAGCTGCTACGATACGCTCAATAGACTCCGCAATCTCTATCCCACCTTCTAATTTCACGCCATGGGCACCAGATTCTTTCATAACTCTAATGGCAGAATTTAATGCCTCTTTCGAATTTCCCTGATAAGAACCAAAAGGCAAATCAACGATCACAAGTGCCCGTGTGGTTCCTCTAATTACAGATGCAGCGTGATAAATCATTTGATCTAAAGTAATAGGCAAGGTAGTCTCATGCCCCGCCATCACCATTGAAGCAGAATCACCCACCAGAATAATATCAATCCCACCTTCATCTACTACCCTTGCCATAGAAAAATCGTAGGCAGTAAGCATTGCTATCTTCTCGCCCTTATTCTTCATTTCTTGCAAAATATGGGTGGTGATTCTTTTTATTTCTCTATTAACCGACATGTTCTTAGGTTTTACTTGCTCATGCAATGACTCAAAGTTAGAAAAATGATTGCGCTTTAAAATTTAAAAATGAAATGCAGCCAGAACATTTAATAAAAAAGATTAAATTTGTATCCCAAGATGAAAAATAAGTCAAGTCTTATTTCCTTTACATACATCACGGAAATTCTTTCCTCTCAAAATCATTTCTTTAATCATTTATTCAACCCCAATATCTTCAATAAAAGATGAATAACTATTATACCAAATTACCAGCGGTTCTGCTTTTAGCAGATGGAACAATTTTTAATGGCAAAGCAGCCGGAAAAATAGGAACTACTACTGGAGAAATTTGTTTCAATACTGGAATGACAGGTTATCAGGAGGTTTTTACTGACCCTTCTTACTTTGGACAAATTATGGTAACTACCAATACGCATATTGGTAATTATGGTATTAGCGATATAGAAGTAGAGTCTGATAGTATTAAAATTGCTGGTTTAGTCTGCAAAAATTTCAATATCGCTTACAGCAGAAAGCAAGCCGACCAATCTTTGCAGGATTATTTTCAGGATGAAAACATTGTTGGAATTTCTGATGTAGATACTCGTGAAATTGTGCGTCACATCAGAGATAAAGGGGCAATGAATGCGATTATATCTTCTGAGATTTTAGATATAGAAGAATTAAAGAAAAAATTAGCTAAAGTGCCCTCCATGAATGGTTTAGAGCTATCTTCAAAAGTAAGTACTGCTGAAGCTTATTTTGTAGGGGATGAAAATGCAACTTTAAAAGTGGCTGTTTTAGATCTAGGGGTAAAGAAAAATATCTTAAGAAACTTCTCTGAAAGAGGCGTTTATGCTAAGGTCTATCCTGCCAAAACAAGTTTTAGCGAAATGGAAAAATGGAAGCCTAATGGTTATTTCATTTCTAATGGTCCTGGTGATCCTGCTGCAATGCCTTATGCAATAGAAACAGTAAAAGATATATTGGCCGCTGATAAACCTTTATTTGGTATTTGTTTGGGTCATCAGTTATTGGCTCAAGCTAATGACGTAGGCACCATGAAAATGTTTAACGGGCATCGTGGCTTAAACCACCCTGTAAAAAATATCATTAAAGATCATTGCGAAGTTACTTCTCAAAATCATGGTTTTGGTGTCATTGCAGATGAGGTTAGAAATTCTGATAAAGTAGAAATCACTCATCTGAATTTGAATGATAAATCTATTGAGGGAATAAGAGTGAAAGGTAAAAAAGCTTTTTCTGTTCAGTATCATCCAGAGTCTTCTCCAGGTCCACATGATTCTCGATACTTGTTTGATGATTTTGTAGCGATGATGCAATAACCATTCAGCGAAGAATTCTCCTTTTAATCTCATTTATATGGCATTTCATCTGAATTTTTTAAAATAAAAACGGGAAACGGTTTATTTTAGCAGTATGAATAAACCGCTAATTATTTCTGTAGAAAATTTAATTAAAAAATATGATGATTTTGAAGCTGTAAAAGGCATCAGTTTCGAAGTTCATGAAGGTGAAATTTTTGGCTTATTAGGGCCAAATGGAGCTGGAAAAACAACCACCCTTGAAATCATGGAAACCCTAAGAGATAAGACCTCTGGTAAAATCTCTATCGGAGGTTATGATTTAGATCAATCGCCTAACGAAATTAAACACATTATTGGTGTACAACTTCAAGCCGCGGGATATTATCCTAACCTAAATCTTATAGAACTTATTGACCTTTTTTCTGGCTTATATGGCATTAAAGTGAATGCTTTAGAACTTTTAAGAAAAGTTTCTTTAACAGAAAAAGCAAAAGCCAAATACAAAGAACTTTCAGGTGGACAAAAGCAACGTTTCTCTATTGCTACAACCCTTATTAATCAACCCAAAATTATTTTCTTAGACGAACCCACTACAGGACTTGACCCACAAGCCAGAAGAAATCTTTGGGATTTGATATTAGAAATTAGAGCTACCGGGACAACCATAGTTTTAACCACACATTACATGGATGAAGCTGAAGTTTTGTGCGATAGAGTTGCATTTATAGATAATGGACAAATCATTGGTATTAACTCGCCAGATCAATTTGTGGATGATTTAGTCGCATCGGGTTTTGAGCGAAAAAAAGAAGTAAAAAAAGCCAACTTAGAAGATGTTTTCATCAGTTTAACTGGTAAAGATTTAAGAGAAAGCTAAACTGATTTTTGATTTAGGAATTAAGATTTTAAAAATGAAGAAATATAGTAATACAAAAGCCACTTTAGCCATTGCCAAAGCTAGTTTTAAATCTATTTTAAGAAGCCCTTCTGCAGTTGTTTTTTCCTTATTATTTCCATTGATATTTATTGTAGTGTTTGGATTTATTGGCGGCGGTGGCTTAACAGTTGATGTTGGTATCGGAAAAAATAATGATGTAAACAGTCCAATTTACAAAGCCTTGGAAAATATTAAAATGGTTCATCTAGTGGAGAAAAGCGAGAAAGAAATGAATCAGGATTTAGAAAAAGGGAGATTAGACGCTATCATCAATATCCAAAAAAATCCAGAAGGAATGCCTGCTTACTTTGTAAATGTTCAATATACAGAAGCATCAAAAGAAAAGGGAAATGTATTAAAATCCATATTGAGTAATGTGATTTTACCCATGAATACCAAGGCTAATCCTGGCCCTCCGCCAGTTGCCGAATTAAAAGAGACTACCATTAAAGGTAGGGAATATAAGACCATTGACTTTATTTTACCGGGTCAGTTAGGCTTTGCATTGTTAAGTACAGGTGTTTTTGGAACAGCTTTCGTTTTCATTAGCTTAAGATTAACTTTAGTCATTAAAAGATTTTTCGCTACACCGGTTTCGAAGGCAAGTATTGTTTTAGGTGAAGCTATTGCGAGAATTGTTTTTGCATTATTCACTGCCATTTTCATCATTATCGTTGGTCATTTTGCTTTCGGATTCACCCTCATTCATGGCTTCACCACAGTACTAAATATGTTAGTGCTTTCTACCCTTGGGCTTATTGTATTTTTAGGATTTGGATTGGCGGTTTCAGGTATCGCAAAAAATGAAAGTACGGTACCTCCAATTGCTAATATCATCACTTTACCGCAATTCTTACTTTCTGGGACTTTTTTTTCTATCTCTGCTTTTCCAGCTTGGTTACAGCCTATTAGTAGAGCGCTGCCGCTAACTTATTTGAATGATGCTTTGCGTAAAGTAGCTTTTGAAGGCGCTAGTTTGTGGGATGTGAATCATCAAATTTTAATTCTTTTATTGTGGGGAGTTGGAATTTATGCGTTGGCTGTAAAGGTATTTAAGTGGGAATAATTGGAATTACGAGGTTTAAAGTTGAACAATTATTAAAGTTTTCATATTATGTTTATTGCAAGATTTTAAAGCAAATAAGATTCACTAATTAAATTTATTAACGAATTCTAAGTGATTCATCACTGCTCTGATATCGTTGTAAGAAATGTCGTCGCCCATTGCTGCTTTTGTTTCATTCATTGAGCTAGGTTTATTTTCTATAATGTATTCCTGTATTTGATGAACTTTAGCCTGTTTCACCACATCAAAAACACTCACTTCGCCACTACTAATATAATTTGCAAGATGCACTTCAATTGTTCCCGGAGTAAGATTTCTGGTAGTGGCAATCTCTTCTGTCGTTTTACCTGCTTTAAACAATTGTAAACTTAAATCTTTAGTGCCTGATTTTACAGCTTTCGTTTTAATGAGTATTTGAAAAGGCGTTTGCGAAATCTCCTTCTTTTCGCAGAAATCTGATATCATAACAAGCAGTTCATTCCCATATTGTTTCACTTTCACTTTACCAATACCTTTAATGCTTTCCAGCTCTTCAAAATTAGAGGGAAGTTTATTCACTAAATCGGTCAGTACTTTTTGCGGTAACACCTGATAAACCGGAATATTGTTTTCTCCAGCCAAATCATCCCGCCATTTTTTAAGCGTTTGATACAAATCGGGATGTTTTGTTCCTGCTGGTGCTTTTGTTGGTTTAACCGACGCCTCTACCTTCCTCAGATTATTGAAATCAATATCTGCATTGGCCTTCGTTTTTAAATATTCTAAAGTTTTAAATCCTGCAGCACATAATTTCAAAGCAGATTGCTTGATGAAAATTTCTTTTTTGAGGTTTTCTTGAGCATCTTTGATACTTTTCTTTACCACTTTATTGTCCGCATCAAAATCGACCCTACTCAATTCCATTTCTAAATCACACAGTTTCTCTAAAAAATAGGTACAGCCTTTCTTCACTCTTTCTTGTAAATCTTTATGCTCCTCTGGTAAACCATTTTCCTGAAGCTGGACATTCATGTGCTTCTTGAATTTCTCAGCAACAACATAGATGTTATTATCTGCCATTTGTCTAGCAGCGTTCACATTATCCAAAAATCCCTGACTAATAACCTGATGATATTCTTCTGCCAGTTTTTTTATTTGAAACAAAGCTGATTTAAGCGGGTTGAAATCAAACAATTCATACAATAAATTCTGCTGGAAAGAGATTTTAGAATGAGTGAGATGTTGCTCGTCTGGAGCATTCTGCTCTGCATTTTTAGTATAAGTAGAAACCGTTCCATCTGTCTTCACGCTATTGAAAGAGATTTTAGAGCTGAGCACCATACCTTCAAAAGTTTTACATCGGCTTAAAGCCACGTAAACCTGACCGTGAGCAAAAGCAGCATTGGCGTCTATAATAGCTCTTTCAAAGGTTAAACCCTGACTTTTATGAATGGTGATAGCCCAAGCCAATTTTAAGGGATACTGAAAAAAAGTCCCGACCGACTGCTCTTCAATCTCTTTAGTTTCTGGATTGAGTTCGAATTTCAAATTTTCCCATAGCGTTTTTCCAACTACAATCTCTTGGAAGTCACCTGGGCATTTCACATAGATATCATCCCCTTTAATTTTGATGATTTTCCCAATCTTCCCGTTGTAATACAGCTTGTCCCGAGAAGTGTCGTTCTTTACAAACATCACTTGGGCTCCTTCTTTAAAAACCAGTTCAGCCGCATTCGGATAAGAGAATTCAGGGAAATCTCCTGAAATATCTGCATGAAAATGATGTTCCTTATTTTTTAATTTTTTTAACTTGTTTTCGTTGATACTATTAGCAGATTGGTTATGAGAACTCAAGGTGATGTAACCGTCTTCCTCATCCGGATTGAAGTTTGGGATGTATCGTTCATTCAATCGACCTAAAATCTCTGCATCAATTTTATTCTCTCTCACGGCATTCAGGATGTTGATGAAAGCATCATCCGACTGACGATAAGTGTGTTTCAGCTCAATGCTGATTGGCGTAGACTGTAACAAAGCCTTGCTATTGAAAAAATATAGATTGTCATAATAAGGACTCAGCATACGCCAATCCTCATCTTTCACTACTGGCGACAGCTGATGTAAATCTCCAATCATCAATAGCTGCACCCCACCGAAAGGTTTGCTACGGTCACGGTATCTTTTCAAAACTTCATCAATTCCGTCTAAAGTATCGGCTCGTACCATCGAAATTTCATCAATCACCAAAAGATCTAAACTTTTAATCAGGTTAATTTTCTCTCGGCCCATTTTTCGGTTATGATTGCTCTTTTGATTTGGATCTAAACTTTCTGAGACATAAGGTCCAAAAGGCAATTGAAAAAAAGAATGAATGGTGCTTCCACCTGCATTGATGGCGGCTACACCTGTTGGCGCTACCACCACCATTCGTTTAGGGCAATTCTTACGTAAATGATGTAGAAAAGTAGTTTTCCCAGTCCCAGCCTTGCCGGTTAGAAAAATATTTCTATCCGTTAATTGAACAAATTGATTCGCAAGTTCTAGTTGGGTGTTTTCCAAAGTATCTTTATTTAGAATGGGTAGCTTCTGTTAATTTATAAAATTAAGGATAAAATTATGAAGCGCAAAGTCAAACAAAAAAGCCCTTCTGAAGTATTCAAAAAGGCTTTAACATTAATTTTACTTTAGTCTCTAAACATCATAAGTGGTAGAACTGGTACTTCCACCTCTACCTGTCCAATTGGTATGGAAAAACTCACCTCTTGGTTTGTCGATTCTTTCATAAGTATGAGCCCCAAAATAATCCCGTTGCGCTTGCAGTAAATTAGCTGGCAAACGCTCGGTACGATAGCCATCATAGTAAGTCAAACCTGCACTCAAACATGGAACTGGAATTCCATTCATTACCGCGGTTGAAATCACTCTTCTCCAACCTGCTTGTGCGGTTTGAATTTTCTCAGCAAAGAAAGGATCTAGCAATAGGTTCGCTAAGTCAGGATTTTTATCGAAAGCTTCTTTGATGTTTCCTAAAAAACGGGAACGAATGATACAGCCACCACGCCACATTAAGGCGATGCTTCCATAATTCAAATTCCAGCCATATTCTGCCGCAGCGGCTTTCATCATTTGATAACCTTGCGCATAAGAGATCACTTTTGCACCGTATAAAGCGTCTCGTAAATCATTAATAAAAGCTTTTTTATCTGCTGAAAAGGAAATTTCTGGACCTTTTAAAATTTTGGATGCTTTAACTCTTTCATCTTTTAAAGCAGATAAACATCTGGAGAAAACAGATTCAGTAATTAAAGTCAAAGGAATACCCAAATCTAGTGCAACCGTTCCAGTCCATTTACCAGTTCCTTTTTGCCCTGCTGTATCTAAAATCTTATCCACCATTGGTGTTCCATCTTCATCTTTAAAAGCTAAAATATCACGCGTGATTTCTATCAAATAACTATCCAATTCACCTTCATTCCATTCTTTAAAAACTTCATGCATTTCATCTGCACTCATACCCAAAACATCTTTCATGATTTGATAAACCTCGTTAATCAATTGCATATCGCCATATTCAATACCATTGTGCACCATTTTCACGAAATGACCAGCACCGTTCTCTCCCACCCAATCACAACACGGAACACCATCATCAACTTTGGCTGCAATTCCTTGAAAAATTGGCTTAGCGAATTCCCATGCAGCTTTTGAACCGCCAGGCATAATAGATGGCCCTAATAAAGCGCCTTCTTCGCCACCAGAAACTCCTGTTCCAATAAAATATAAACCTTTACTTTCTACATATTTTGTGCGACGATCGGTATCAGGGAAATGTGAGTTGCCACCATCGATAATGATATCTCCTTTATCTAAATGAGGGATTAATTTATCGATAAAATCATCTACCGGTTTACCTGCCTTTACCATCAACATCACCTTGCGTGGACTTTTTAAAGAGCCAATTAAATCTTCGATTGAAGTTGCTCCATAAATATTTTTTCCTTTGGCTCTACCATTTACAAAGTTTTCCACCTTATCAACAGTACGGTTATAAGCACTTACGTGAAATCCTTTACTTTCCATATTGAGAATAAGGTTTTCACCCATTACTGCAATGCCTATCACGCCAATGTCGGATACTTGTTTCATAAAATTATTGATTTATTGATTTTAGGCTATTTGATTTTTAAATGATTGAAGCACTAATTTAGGCGCTTTTATTTAAATAGAATGCAAAAAATCCAATTTAATTACCGGTATCGATTCCGATTGCTTTCAACAAAATAGAGGCATTAAAGGTTTTGCATTCCCCATCCTTAATCTTATAGTCAAAGAACATTTCATCATTTTCAACCTGAATATCGAAATGGAAATTTCTTAACTGTTTAGGAAACTCCTTTTCGAGTTCGGCAATTTGTAAATCATGAGTAGCTACTAAACCTGCTGTTTTTTGTTGAATTAGTTTTTGGATAAATACTTTTGAGCCCAAATATTTATCCCTGCTATTTGTCCCTCTTAGCATTTCATCTATCAAAACTAAACTGTTAGCATCATTTGCCGAGAAATCTAAAATCATCTTTAAACGATCAATTTCTGCTTTAAAAGTGGATGTTTGATCAGCTAATGAATCTTTGATTCGCATGTAGCTAATCAAATTGAAAATAGAAGTTTCGAAATTGCTTGCACAAACTTTAGCACCTGCAAAAGCTAAAATCATATTAACCCCTAAAGTTCTCAAAAAAGTCGACTTACCAGCCATATTCGAACCTGTGATGACATCAATCGTCACATCAGAACAGAAATAAAAATCATTATTAATTCGTTTACCTTCCGCTATTAATGGGTGACCTAAACTTGTTGATTTTAAACAAAAATCCTCTTTAATTTTTGGATAACACCATTCGGGATAATGGAAATCTAAAGTAGATAAACTGATTAAAGCTTCAAATTGAGACACCAATTTAAATCCGCTCAAAAAATGGTTCCCGTTTTCATGTTGCCACTTCGCAAATTTGCGAACGCATCTTAAATCCCATTGTAAAAAAAGGTTGAGCACTACCGAAACCATGATGTTTAATCGATTATCTAATTGCTGAAGAATTTTTGATAACCCATGGATTTGCTGACTCATCGTTTTCTTACCTTTGATGGGCAAAACCATTTCCTGTATTAATTCTGTTTTCCAAGAATGTTCATCTATCCATTCGAGATTATTGGCGTAATTGGCTAATAAATCATCGCATCTACTTAGCTCTACATGAATTTTGTCAATATCCTTTTTAAAAAATATGGAGCCAATTCCGGTTAAAACCAATGCTAAAGCAAATAATTTCCAAAAGATTCCTCCCAATAAAATGGATACAATCAGTAATGAAAAATTCATAATCGGCGTAAGCCAAATAAGCACATTTATCATTGGATTTTTAAGAAAAGCGGTATCTTCAGTTGCTGACTTTTGGAAGAAGCCAATAATTTTTTCCGTTTGATGAGCTGGAAGAGTGAATAAACGAGCCCTAAAATCTAAACTTTCGTTTTGATATTTAGCCAGTTCTTGCACTGCCTGTTGTCTTTTTTCGATTTCAGTTTTTTCTGATGATTTCTTGAGCCAAGCGGCCAAAATTAAATTACCTTTGGCGGTGGCACAACGATTAATTAATGAAAATATAGAATAGGGTCCAAATATATCCAAATCATCTGTATAGGGGTGTTTTCCATCAGAAAATTGAGCACCATCATTATAAATATTTTTAAAATTAAGCATGTTATCCACTTCGTTTTCTAGCAAAATAATTTGCTGATTCTTAAAATCGAAAAGATTTTTCTTCTTGAGTTGAATTTTTACCAAAAATAGAAAAGCGATAATCATAAAAATAAAAATAGGAACGATCGCTTTAAAGCCTATATCAAAAAACAGATAGGTAAATAATATTGCTAAAGAAAATACCCCCAGCCTTAGATAAGAATACTGATCTATCACTTTCTTTAAGTCTTTAGATTCGCCCTTCAGCAATTCGATTTTTGAAGAATAATCGACTATAATATTTTGGTTGATGCTCATGTTGCAATTAACAAAAATTCCATAAAAAAAGCCGATAATCAAAAGATTATCGACTTAATATTTAAACTGAAATAATTAATTAATGGGTTTAATTTCCACCCTCCTATTTTTTGTTCTTCCAACTTCGGTCGTATTATCAGCAATTGGATTGCTCTCGCCTAGGCCCATAGTTTTTAATCTAGAACCATCTATACCGTTATTTACCAAATACGCTTTAACAGAATTAGCTCTATCCACAGAAAGCATCATGTTTCTTTTTTCTGTTCCTTCGGCA
>JACMOI010000122.1 GCA_014378105.1 Pseudopedobacter sp. | reverse complement strand
TTGCTTTGGTGACGCCAGACGACGAACATCATTTTAAGATCATTCAGAAAAAAATGAAATTAGAGTTAAACTTAATAGATGCGAGCCAATTAGAATTCTAAATAGGTGATTAATTTTTTGTCAAAACTTTTCTCTTTTATTCGCTCTAAATAGAAATATATCCAATACATAAAGTGGCTTATTAAAAGCATTAATTATTACCATAGAGAATACTTTGCCCAAGTCCATATCAATGTCAGGAGCCATTAAACAATGGTTATACAATCAGCCGCCTCTTTGGCTTTTTTACGCAAATCATTCATATCGGCATCTATATGATCATATACCAAAGCAATACCCATTCTGCGGTAGGGCCTTGTGGTGGGTTTGCCGAAAATTCGGACATCGGTATGAGGTTGTTCCAAAGCTTTCTCTATACCTTCGATGGTGAAAGAGTCAGCGGTTTTATCAGCTAATACTACAGCATTAGCGCCCGCTCTTTCTAAGGTGATGGCTGGAATGGGAAGGCCTAAAATGGCTCTAGCATGTAATTCAAATTGACTTAAATTTTGTGTACCCGCTAAGGTGACCATTCCAGTATCATGAGGGCGGGGGCTGAGTTCAGAAAAATAAACTCCCTTATTGGTGAGGAAAAATTCTACACCCCAGATACCTTCACCAGTTAAAGCGGAAGTAACTTTTTTGGCCATTGCAGTGGCATCGGCTAAATCTTTTTTGCTAATGGCAACGGGCTGCCAACTTTCTTGGTAATCGCCCCGTTCTTGTCGGTGACCGATGGGTGGGCAAAATAGAGTAGGTCCATTTTTTTGAGTAACGGTTAACAAAGTAATCTCTGTTTCAAAAACGATAAATTCTTCGATGATGACTTCTTTAATATCACCTCGCGAGTTATTAATGGCATAATCCCAAACTTTTTGTTGATCATCCAATTTCTTTAATACCGATTGTCCTTTTCCACTGCTAGACATTAAAGGTTTTACCACGCAGGGGAATCCTATATCTTTTACCGCTTGGGTAAATTCGACAAAGCTGGTGGCATAGAAATATTTTGCTGTTTGTAAGCCTAGTTCTTTGCTCGCCAAATCACGAATCAGTTTTCTGTTCATGGTAAAATTAGCTGCTCTTGCACTGGGTACTATTTGTACTTGTTGCTGTTCGTAATGGTAAAAACGTTCGGTACGGATGGCTTCAATTTCGGGTACAATCAAATCGGGCTGATGTTTTGCAACTATGGCATCCAATAGAGCTGCGTTTAGCATATCTAACACTTCAAAGTCATCGGCAACCTGCATGGCGGGTGCACCAGAATAGCTATCTGCCGCAATAACGGTTTGCCCTAAACGCTGTAAAGCAATTACCAATTCTTTACCCAATTCGCCGCTGCCCAACAATAGTATTTTTTTATGCATGTTGCAATATAAATTATTTCATTAAATAAATTAAAGCTGTTCCAAATGTGAATCTCAACGCATTCTAAACTTATAAATAGTGAAATTTGTTTCAGCTCGAGAGTCAGGAAGTTGTCAAACGAGAGGTCTAACAAACATGCTAACATGCGATTTTTAAACATAGATTGGTAACTTATTTGTAAGATGTCTTTTATTATCGAAATGACGAATTATTTAAATAGTGACACTTTAGCCATGAACACAAAGGAAATAAACTTTGTCTGTATTTGAATTTTTGAAAATTCAATCTTTTACGTTATTTTGTATATTGTTTGCTTTCTCAAACCTCTATTGCAAAAAATCATTTCTAATTATGACGGAAAATTATTTGTCGAATCTCTTATTGGATCAAAGTAAAGACCTTATTTGGATGATTGATATCGATCTAAAACTGGTTTATGCTAATAAGTCTTACCTCAACCTGATGAAAGCAATGACTGGGGTAGAAAAAAAGTTGAATGAGCCGATATTAGTTGAAGGTTTTGGTGAGGGATATATTGAAAAATGGACGTTATACTATAATAGGGCAATTGAAGGAGAATACTTTGAAATTGAAGAACATTATTCTCATCCAGAGACCAATGAAATACAATATGGTCAAATTACTTTTAAACCATTAACTGGCGATAATAATAAAATTGTTGCGGTAGCTTGCCAATCAAGGGATATTACACGTATTGTAAAGCAAAGATCTGAAGCAAATCAATTGATGGATGCTACTTTAGATGTTTTTTGCACCATTAATGAACAAGGTAATTTTGTATATGTGAATGCTGCAGCCATTAATCATTGGGGTTATTTACCCGAAGAATTAATTGGTAAAGCTTACGCTGATTTGATTTTAGAAGAAAATGTGCCTAAAACCAATGACATTGAGGTTGCTATTAGGAGTGGGCAGGATATTAAAACTTTTGTTAACCGCTACAAGAAAAAAGATGGCACTATTGCTTACAATTTATGGTCGGCAAGGTGGGATGATCATGTTAAACTCATGTATGCCGTAGCCAGAGATGGCAAAGAAAAAATTGAGCAAGAAAAAATTATTCAACAAAGCGAGCAGCGATTTAAAGCCTTGGTACAGAAGGGATGTGATTTAATAACAATATTAGATGCAGAAGGAAATTATATTTATGTAAGTCCCACAAGTACTGCTGTTCTTGGGATGCGACCAGAAGAATTTATTGGACTAAATGCATTTCAACTCATCCATCCGGATGATGTAGAAAAAACCTTAACCAGTCTACAAAAAATCATAACTGAAAATAAAGTGATAGTTGAACCCTTTCGTTTTCAAAACCATAAAAAAGAATGGAGATGGTTGGAAACAGTATTGACGAATATGTTAGATAATCCTGCGGTGAGAGGTATTGTAGCCAATTCAAGAGATATAACCGATAGCATTAACGAAAAACATCAGCTTCAATTATTAGAAAGTGTTATTACTCATACAAATGATTCTATTTTAATTACCGAAGCAGAGCCATTTGATGAACCCGGACCAAGAATCATTTTTGTAAATAAAGCTTTTACAAAAATGACGGGATATACAGCAGCAGAAGCTATTGGTAAAACTCCGCGTATGCTTCAAGGGCCTAATTCTAACAAAGAAGAGTTAACAAAATTAAGCCAAGCTATTAGAAATTGGGAACCCTATGAAATAACCACTATTAATTACAAGAAAAACGGAGAGGAATTTTGGGT
>JACMOI010000121.1 GCA_014378105.1 Pseudopedobacter sp. | reverse complement strand
AGGGGCAGATAATGTAACCATTACTGGTAATTTAACTATCAAAGGGATTACGAATGAAGTATCTTTTCCTGCAACGGTTAGGCAGCGAGGTAACATTTTAGTTGCAGTAGCTAATGGAGTTAAGATAGATAGAACCAAATTTGATATTAAATATGGTTCCAAAAGCTTCATCGCTGGAATCGGCGATAAAGCTATTGATAATGAATTTGAGTTAAATATCAATTTAGTAGCAAAGAAATAAGTACATTAATATTTTATCCTTAAGTTGGTAGTCAAGCAGTTGGCTACCTTTTTTTGTAGACGATTTTTGAGGGACAATGTTAATTTTACAATTAAAAAAATAACTATATTTAATTAGTTATAAAATTATTTAAACATTCTCAATTGCTATTGGTTTAATACTCTTTATGAGTTATATTCACTAGGCTAATTATTTTATAAATAAATAATAATTTAATTGATATAATTGCCATTGTTGTTTGAAAGGTTTGATTTATGATTAATACTTAAAATATAATCCAATAATTGTAGTTAATTTCAGATACGAATATTGTAACTATTAAAATCAGAAAGCGTATAAGTGCTCCAACATGATAAAAGAAAACCTTCAGATATTAATTATTGATGATGATGAAATCAATAATTTTATAGCCGCTAAGTTGATAGATAAAATACCGCCCAAAGCAAATGTTAATACTTGTTTGAATGGATTAGAGGGGATTGATTTTGTGAAGTCTAAATTAGATAATCAGGATGAAATGCCGGATATTATTTTTTTAGATATTAATATGCCTGTGATGAATGGTTGGGAATTTTTGGACGAGTATGAAAAGATAAAATCCCAGATTAAAAAAAGTATTTTTATTAATATGCTTTCTTCCTCAGTTTATAACGATGATATTATCAAAGCTGAAGCTTTTGATACCGTTCAAAAATTTATCTCAAAACCATTAACTGTTGATAAAATTCAGAGTCTCTATGAATCTTTAAACATTACAGCTTAAATTCTTCTATTAGAATCTGATCTTCTCGGGATTTAACCTTAGCAATTGCTTTAGATTTTGCGTGGTAAAATAAACAAATCCAATTTCCATCTATCGCTTTTACAGCATACTTAGCTCTTAATTCCATCGATCTTCTGCCGTCAAGGTCATATTTCGCAATAAATTTTCTTTGAAATTGTTCTGGTTCTGGTGCTATATCTCCTCCAAAAAAATAAGTCTCATTATTTTCCTTGACAAAGAAAACCTGGTGAAACTCGGTATGTCCACCAGTTACTTCGTAGCTTATCTCATCATTTATAGCACCATCGCCATCTAAAAAATTTACTTGACCTGATCTTTGCATGACATCAAATATTTCTGTTTTGTAAGATGAGGAAATTTTGCTGTAAGCATTTTCCCACTCACCCCTCTGTATAAAATATTCAGCAGCAGGAAAGCTAACGGTTAAATCTCCGTTTTTATCGTATATCATTCCTCCGCTATGGTCAAAATGTAAATGAGACATCAGCACCTTAGTGACATCTTCTGGCTGGTATCCCGCTTTGCGAATATGATCATGTAGAATCAAATTCCCATTTTCATTTGAGTAACCTAAACCGGTATCAATCAAAATCAAATCTTTACTAGTTTTAATTAAAAACGGCTGAATAAAAATGAATAAAGAGGCTGGTCTTTCACTTACTTTATGTATAGAAGGATCAAATGGGATGAACTTTTTAGTGGCATCAACTGAATAGGAGCCTTCGTATAACGCGGTAGCTTTCAAAATTATAGATTTGCAAATAAAAAAAATCCCGAAACTTTCACCAGAATGCTGTTTAGAACAACTCTTATAAAATGTATATTTACGGGCAATACAGGGCAAATATATGGAAAAAAGGTGGGTAGCGAAGGAAAAAGCTGATGAAGAAACGGTTGAAAAACTGTCAAAAGAATTGAATTTAGACAAAGTACTGGCAGAAATGTTGGTGAGAAGAGGAGTTCATTCTTTTGAGGAAGCAAGAAGTTTTTTTAGACCAGATATTCGGCACCTTCACGATCCTTTTTTGATGAAGGATATGCCCGAAGCAATAGCGCGGATTGAAAGGGCAATTAGAAATGAGGAACATATTTTAATTTATGGAGATTATGATGTTGACGGTACAACGTCGGTCGCTTTAACCTACTCTTTCTTCAAGCAATTTCATTCTAAAATTAGTTATTACATCCCCGATAGGTATAAAGAAGGGTACGGTATTTCTACCGATGGAATCGATTATGCATCGGCAAATGATTACAACTTAATTATCGCTCTTGATTGTGGAATAAAATCTGTTGATAAAGTAGCTTACGCTAGTGCTAAAGGTATTGACTTTATTATATGTGACCACCATCTGCCGGGAGATGAAATTCCAGCAGCTGTCGCGGTTTTAGATCCCAAAAGGAAAGACTGTGAATATCCCTATAAAGAATTATCGGGTTGTGGATTAGGTTTTAAACTGATTCAGGCTTACGCCGAGAAAAACGATATCGACTTTTCATTAATCGAACAATATTTGGATTTGGTGGTGGTAAGTATAGCATCTGATATTGTGCCAATTACTGGCGAGAATAGAACTTTAGCTTATTTTGGACTTAAAAAGTTAAATGAAAATCCGTGTAAAGGATTGCAAGCGTTAAGAGAACTTTCTGGTAAAACAGATGATTTTACAATTACAGATATCGTTTTTTCTATTGGTCCAAGAATAAATGCAGCTGGTAGAATTGATGATGCCAAAAAAGCTGTTCAATTACTCATTGCCGATTCTACAGAATTGGCAGAAGATGCAGGGTTTATCATCAATCTAAAAAATGCAGAGCGAAGAGATTTTGATAGTAATATTACCGAACAAGCATTAAACATGATTTTAAACTCTCCAGAAATGGAGCATAGAAAATCAACTGTGGTATATCACGAGACTTGGCATAAAGGGGTAATAGGTATTGTAGCTTCTAGATTAACGGAAAAATATTATCGACCAACTATCGTGTTAACTAAATCAAATGATATGGTCGCAGGTTCGGCAAGGTCTGTTGTGGGTTATGATTTATATGAAGCGTTAAACGAGTGTAGTGATTTGTTGGAGCAATTTGGCGGACATAAATATGCTGCAGGTCTCACGATGAAGCCAGAGAACGTAGTGGCTTTTAGCCAGCGTTTTGAAGAAGTCGTTTCGGCAAGTATTACAGATGATTTATTAACACAGGAAATTTCTATAGATGAGGAATTGGACTTAGCCCAAATCAACCCTAAATTTTATAGGATATTGACTCAATTTTCTCCGTTTGGTCCACAAAATATGGCTCCGGTTTTTATAAGTAAAAATGTTAACTCTTATGGATATGGGTCAATTGTTGGTAATAACCATTTAAAAATGACGGTGAGACAGCCATCAAGTCCTATTTTTGATTGTATCGCATTTGGTTTGGGCGAAGATTTAGAACAAATTAACCGAGGAAAGCCATTTGATATATGCTATACGATTGAGCAAAACGTTTGGAAAGACAAGAAAAAAATTCAATTAAATATAAAAGGGATTAAAACTTATTAAACACATGATTTTAAGGGCAGAAAATCTGATTAAAAAATACAAGCAAAGAGTAGTGGTGAACAATGTCTCTTTTCAAGTAGGGCAGGGGGAAATTGTTGGTTTATTGGGTCCAAACGGAGCAGGGAAAACGACTTCTTTTTATATGATTGTAGGATTAATTAGACCAAATGAAGGAAAAGTATTTTTAGAGGAAGAAGATATTACCGAAGATCCAATGTACCGAAGAGCACAGAAAGGCATTGGTTACTTGGCTCAAGAAGCTTCTGTTTTCAGAAAACTAAGCGTAGAGGATAACATCATGGCGGTTCTAGAAATGTCTGCTCTAAAAAAGGATGAGCAAAAGGATAAACTAGAAACTTTAATTAATGAGTTTAGCCTAAACAAAGTAAGAAAAAACAGAGGTGATTTATTATCTGGAGGGGAAAGAAGAAGAACTGAAATTGCAAGAGCGTTGGCCGCTGATCCAAAATTTATTTTATTAGACGAACCTTTTGCAGGTGTTGACCCCATTGCTGTAGAAGAAATTCAGATGATTGTTGCTCGCTTAAAGCATAGAAATATCGGAATTTTAATTACTGACCATAATGTGAACGAAACTCTTTCAATTACAGATAGAGCTTATCTTTTAGCCGAAGGAAATATTATGTTAGCTGGAACGCCTCAGGAGATTGCAGATAATGAAATGGCTAGAAAGTTTTATTTGGGACAGCACTTCGAACTAAAAATCAAAAAGTTCTAAATTTCTTTTTTTACGAAAAGCTATCTATCTTAAGCTTCGTAATTCAAACCTAAACTAAAGAATGACGATCGTAAATTCCTTCATGAACTGGTACATGAAAAAGCGAATGCACCAGATAGAGCTTTTCATGAAATATCCTGATGAAGTGCAGGAAGAATGGTTTGCTTCTTTGGTAAACGATGCGATTAGTACAGAATGGGGCAAAAAATATGATTATCGTTCCATCGAAAACATCAATCAGTTTAAAGAGCGAGTCCCGGTTCAAAATTACGATACTTTAAAGCCTTATATCCAGCGTATGCTCAATGGAGAACAAAATATTTTGTGGCCATCTGAAATTAAATGGTTCGCAAAATCATCAGGCACCACAAATGACAGGAGCAAGTTTATCCCGGTAAGTGAAGAATCTTTAGAAGAGTGCCATTTCAAAGGCGGTAAAGATATGTTGGCCATCTATTGTAACAATCGGCCTGAAGCTAAAATGTTTACTGGAAAAAGTTTGGTTTTAGGAGGTAGTCATCAAATTAATCAACTTAGCCCCGACTCTTTTTATGGAGATCTTTCTGCCGTAATAATTAAAAACCTTCCTTTTTGGGCAGAAATGCTTCGTACACCAGATATGTCCATCGCTTTAATGGATAATTACGAAGAGAAAATTGAAAAAATGGCAAGGGCTACAATTGAAGAAAATGTAACCAATATTGCCGGTGTCCCTACATGGACAATTGTTTTAGCAAAAAGAATTCTGGAGATAACGGGTAAAAAGGACTTAATAGAAGTATGGCCTAATTTAGAATTATACGTTCACGGAGCGGTGAATTTCGAACCTTATCGTGAGCAGTTCAAAAAATTAGTTCCAAAATCGGACTTGTATTATCTGGAAACTTATAATGCTTCTGAAGGTTTTTTTGGGATACAAGATCAAAGCGAAGAGACTGATTTATTGCTCATGTTAGATTATGGAATTTATTACGAATTCATCCCAATGGAAGAGCTAGATAAAGAGTTTCCTAATACCATTTCTTTATCTGAAGTGGAGCTTGATAAAAATTATGCTATTGTAATTAGTACCAATGCGGGTTTATGGCGATATATGATTGGTGATACCGTGAAATTTACTTCAAATAATCCATATCGACTAAAAATTACAGGAAGAACCAAGCATTTCATCAATGCATTTGGGGAAGAGTTGATTATAGATAATGCAGAAAAGGCACTAAGTAAAGCTTGTTTAGATACGGGAGCACAGATTAGAGATTATACCGCTTGTCCAATTTATTTTAATGAAAATGAGTGTGGCGCTCATGAATGGATTATTGAGTTTGAGAAAAAACCAAAAGAATTCGAGCGTTTTATTGATATATTAGACAACACATTACGAGAAGTTAATTCAGATTATGATGCCAAACGATTTAAAGACATGGCTTTGCGTCGTCCAAAAGTTCATATAGCTAATGATGGTACTTTTTACAATTGGCTAAAAAATAAAGGAAAATTGGGAGGACAACATAAAGTTCCACGGTTAGCAAATGAACGTAAATACGTTGACGAATTACTACATCAAATAGCGGCAATGAGTTAAGCATCTAATCTTCTGACTTTCTTCAGAATTACAAATGATATTTAACAAAGAATTGTATAAATATGAAGAAAATCATTCTAACCGTTGTCTACTCAACCTTTCTAAGTGTTATAGTTTTTGGACAAACCCAATTCAATAAACCAGATTCCTCATCCTATTCCCATGGTTTTAAAGTCAGGTCTTCCTCCTATAAAAGCGCCAAATCTTACATTTTGCCATTAGCCTTAACTGCCTATGGCTTGGTTGCCTTAGAAAATGACGGCCTCAGATCATTAAACATGAGTACTAAAAATGAGATTGTAGAAGATCATCTGAGTTTCAAAACTTCAATAGATAATTATCTTCAATTTTCACCCGCTTTTGCAACTTTTGCTTTAAAATCATCTGGATTGAAAGGAGAACACAATGGTTTGCAATCAGTTAGATTATATATTACATCTTCAATTTTAATGGCTGGTTCGGTTTATTTACTGAAGAATGCCACTCAAGTAGTAAGACCTGATGGGACTTCTCATTCCTCATTTCCATCTGGTCATACTGCAACAGCTTTTTCAGGAGCAGAATTTATGCACCAAGAATTTAAACATTCAAACCCAATCTTAAGTTACACAGGATACCTAGCAGCTGGCGCAACTGGTGTTTTAAGAATGTATAATAACAAGCATTACTTAAGCGATGTAATTACTGGAGCAGGTGTAGGGATACTAACTACGAAGTTGGCTTATTGGCTCGACAGCAAACTATTTAAACCATATAAATCAAAATTAAATGTTCAACAAAATTAAACTTAGTTTAATAGTTATTTTGGCTTGTTTAACCATAAATAAGACCTACGCTCAAAAACAATATGTATTCGAAAAATCCATCAGTTTACCTGGAAATGGAGGCTATGATTATTTAAAAATTGATGATTTAAACCATCGATTATATGTTTCTCATCAGACTACTGTTGATGTAATTGATTTGAACACGGAAAAACCTATTGGTGTTATAGAGGGGATGCAAAGCGTACATGGTATTGCGATTACAAATGCTCTAAATAAAGGCTTTATCAGCGACAGCAGAGCCAATGAAGTGATAGTTTTTGATATTAAAACCTTAAAAATCATCAAAAGAATTCCCTTGAGTAAAAAAGGAGCAGATGCCATTATGTATGATCCTTATAGTCATTTGATATTTACTTTTAACGGAGCTAGTGAAAGCGCATGTGTGATAGATCCAGTAAAGTTAGAAGAGCAAACAACCATAGACTTAGGTGGTGCACCAGAGTTTGCGGTTGCAGATGGAAAAGGTATTATATATAACAATCTGGAAGATAAAAGTCGACTAGATGTGATTGATTCTAAAGATTTGAAGGTTTTAAAAAGCTTCCCACTAGCGCCTTGTGGCGGTCCAACAGGTTTAGCATTAGACGCAAAAAATAAAAGACTATTTACAGTTTGTAGAGAGAATAAAGGCATGAGTGTGATAGACATTGAAACAGGGAAAGTAATTAATACTTTAGCTATTGGAGCAGGAGTTGATGCAGTAGTTTATGATGATGGACAGCATTTGGTTTTTGTTTCTAACGGAGATGGTACGGCTACAATTTTTAAACAAAATGCTGCTGATAAATACGAATTATTTCAAACACTAAAAACTGCTTATCGAGCTAAAACAATGGCTTTAGATAATAAGACGCATAAAATATATTTTAGTGTAGCCGATTATGAGCCAGGAACCAGAAATACAAAACCAGGAACTTTTAAAGTGATGGTTTACAAGCAAAATTAATGTTCTTTAAAAATTAATCTTTATAACACCAAATTCATCTTTCAACGTTCTCGTCAGAGATAACTACTTGATGTTTATCCTTCATGATAATATTTGGTCATGTGCTGGTTTATGGAGCTATTATAGCAAAGCGTTACTTCGTAAGTTTGACAGGTTGTTAAATGCAAACAAAGCCCTCCTCCTCCTCCTGCTTTTCTTCATTCTTCATATATAAAGTCTTTCTACAAATTGATATGCTTACAAATTTCATTATCCATAGGATGATATATTAATCTATTCCCAACGCAAAGCATTACACGGATACTGATTACGTGTCTAATGATTTTATCAGTTATTACTCCATTAGTATTTTTTTTATAATTTCTTCCAGGATACTTTGGTGTTAATTGTATTGGCATTACTTAGCATTTTATTTACTGGGCATTTATCTGCAATTTCTTTTAATCGCTGTATCTGCTCTGCGTTCAAATCTCCAACTAAAGCAATCTCTTTTTCAATTGCATAAGCTTTAGCATCAATAGAAACTTCTATAAAAACTTGGTCTAAGGGCCAGCTTTTTTGATCAGCATACATTCTTAGTGTAATGGCCACGCATGAAGCTAAAGCAGATGCCAAAAGTTCCATTGGCGACATTCCTAAATCTTTCCCGCCTTTATCCAACGGTTCGTCAACAATCATTTTTTTATGACCGGAAGTAATAAGTGTTTCGTAATGATTTTTTCTAATACTTGCTGATACCATAAATTAAAGGCTTTATTTAGTACAAGTTAACTATAATATTTGTCATTTTAACTTCCATAACAAGCGCAAAAAACAAAATGGATTGCTTGAAATGAAAAAATATATAAAATATGATGCAACCTTTTATTAAAATGTATCATCTTGCATACAGAACCTTGATATGATTGTGAAACAAAAGTATACGTTAGAAGATATATTAGAAGGATGCCAGCAAGGTAGTAGAAAGTTTCAGGAGCTTTTGTATCAAACAACATCATCAAAAATGCTAGGTATTTGTACGAGATACGCAAAAGATCAATTTGAGGCAGAAGATATGATGCAAACGGCATTCGTAAAGATATTTAGGAAATTAGATGACTATCGTGGAGAAGGCTCTTTTGAGGGTTGGATGCGCCGCATTATGGTGAATACATCTATTGAGTTTTATAGAAAGAATTTAAGAACCTTAAATGTGGTAGATATTGATGAAACACATGAACAGGAAGCGTCTACATCTTTTGACATGAGTAGTTTAAATGTTAAAGACTTGATGCGATTGATACAAAATTTGAGTAGCGGATATAGAGTGGTATTTAATATGTATGCAATTGAAGGTTATTCACACAAAGAAATTGCCAATCAATTAGGAATTACTGAAGGCGCAAGTAAATCGCAGCTTTCTAGAGCGAGAGCAATTTTAAGGGAACAAGTTTTAAAATTAGAAGGATATAGACATGAAAGAAATTTCGGATAAAGAATTTGATGGGTTCTTTAAATCCTCCTTTGAGGATTTTGAAGTGGCACCATCTAAAAATAGCTGGGAAAATATAACTCAGAAATTAGATAAGAAAGCAGCTAAAAAGAAGTTTCCAATTTATTGGTCAGCTGCCGCTAGTGT
>JACMOI010000120.1 GCA_014378105.1 Pseudopedobacter sp. | reverse complement strand
TACCCACTAACCGTTGGTAGAGATTCAGCATGACAATGAGCCTATTTAATAATGATAGACTGAAAGTCACGAGCATTAAGCCAAAACGCGTCATATTGGATAAGGAAGCAAAAAGCGAAATATAACCTCTTAACATAAGATGCTGAAATAAATTAAATGCGTCAAAATAACTTGCAATCCACTCATCCAAAACTCCACTCCACCCATTTTTATTTCTTCCAGATATTTTCTATTATTGATACATGTTGATTTCCATCATTACTGCCACTTACAACTCAGAAAAACTGCTACAATCGGCAATAGATTCTTATCAAAAACAAAGTTGTCCAGACAAAGAGTTAATCATCATAGATGGTAAAAGTACGGATGCGACCATAAATATCATCAACAAAAACCAGCACATCATTACAAGACATCAATCTCAAAAAGACAAAGGCATCTATGATGCGTTGAATAAGGGGATTCAACTGACCAAAGGAGAAGTGATTGGCATCCTACATTCCGATGATTTTTATGCGCATCCACAGGTGCTACAAAAAGTAGCTGCATTATTCGAAACAGATGACAGCTTAATGGCGGTATATGGAGATTTAGATTATGTGGACCGCAAAGACAGTAACAAAATTATTCGTCATTGGGAATCAGGTGAAATCAGTCAACAAGCTTTTGAAAAAGGCTGGATGCCCCCTCACCCGACACTTTTTTTAAAAAAAGAAGTTTTCGAAAAATATGGTCATTATGATTTAAGTTTTACGTCAGCAGCAGACTACGATTTAATGCTGAGGGTTTTGTATAAATACCATATCAAAACAGCCTATTTACCGGAAGTTTTGGTAAAGATGAGGGTAGGAGGTTTAAGCAACCAAAGTTTAAAAAACAGGTGGATAGCTAATCAGGAAGATCGTTTGGCCATGAAAATCAACGGAATTCCAAATCCTTTACTCACTGGAATTCTTAAACCTTTGAGGAAGCTCCATCAATTTTGGTCGTAGCAAGAGAAATAGTAGGTGCTATATAATAATTTGTATTTTTGGGCAATGAATTGGCAAGATTATTTAAGCAATACCGAATGGTTGTATTACCTGTTGGTGATTACCATTGCAGTGGGGGTATCTTTTATTGCCATTCCCTCCATCATGTTTGTGGCAAGAGAGCGCCACCTTTACGATGACTTGCAAAGCCAGAGAAAGGAGCATGACCATGGCATCCCAAGATTGGGTGGGGTAGCCATATTCTGTAGCTTCACCATTGTTTCTTTATTATTTGCCAAGTACGATGCTTTTTTACCCACCAATATTTTATTGTCTTCTTGTATCATATTATTTGCAGAAGGTTTAAAAGATGACTTGGCAGGAGCAGGCCCGGGCACTAAATTTGGAATGCAGTTTTTGGTCGCCACCATGTTGGTCTTATTAGGTAATGTAAGATTGACCAGTTTGTATGGGGTATTTAACATTCAGGAGATTTCTTTTTCTTTTAGCATCATCCTGTCCATCATCGTCATCATGTTCATCGTCAATGCTTTTAATTTAATTGATGGGATAGATGGTTTGGCAGGGACCATAGGCTTAGTGGTTTGTCTCACCTTTGCAATCCTATTTATACACATGCGCCAAATAGAACTGGCTTCATTGGCTTTTAGTATGGTAGGAGCCATTGCGGGGTTTTTATTCTACAATTACAGCCCTACTAAAATTTTTATGGGGGATACAGGGAGCTTATTAATAGGACTGATTTCCGTGGTATTGGCCATTAAATTTATAGAACTCAATAAATTCACCAAGGTCAATTACGACCCCACTTTTTATTCAGCTCCAGCGATTGCAGTAGCCATCATCACTATTCCGCTGTTTGATACTTTTAGGGTATTTTTTCTGAGGGTGATCAAAATGCAGTCTCCTTTTAGGGCAGACCGTAACCATATTCATCATCGTATTTTAAAGTTAGGTTTTAATCACCTGCAAACCACCTTGCTCTTAGCGCTCACGAATCTTTTATTCATTTACATGGCTTTGGAATTAAGGAATTGGGGTAATTTTGTGTTAATTTTCATGTTTTTGGGAATCTGTATATTGATCAATTACATCACTACCATCATCATCAGAATAAAGGAAAGAAAAGGTTTTAAAAGAGAATACTTACTTAAATAAGGAAATAGAATATGGACAAGATAATTCGACCATAAATCAGTTAAATTCATGAAAATGGATAGTGATAGGATAGTGATAGGATGGTGATAGGATAGTGATAGGATTAAAAGACTCTTTTATTGAATTAATCACTCCTCAAAATAAAAGCGCCTCAGCTTTGCCCACCATTGATTAACTTGCGCAAAATTGGATAAATGAATATTGCAATCAACGGATTTGGTAGAATTGGTAGAACTGTTTTAAATGTACTGTATCAGCGAGGAAGGATAAAAGACCTAAAAGTGATCAACGACCTTACAGATACGATAACATTAGCACACTTGCTGAAATACGATTCGGTACATGGTAATTTTAAGGGAGACATCACCTCAGATGAGCATCATATCATTGTAGACGGTCATGCCATATTAATTACAGCAGAAAAAAGTCCGGCGCAACTCCCTTGGAAAGAACATGGTATAGACTTGGTCATTGAATCAACTGGTAAATTCATTACCAAAGAATTAGCTGGTCAGCATTTAACAGCAGGAGCAAAAAAAGTATTGCTTTCTGCGCCATCTTCTGATAAAGAAATGACAACAGTAGTGTTAGGCGTAAATGATGCAGAAATAGATTGGACAGCGCAAATTATTTCGAATGCCTCCTGCACCACCAATAATGTGGCGCCTATGATAAAAGTTTTGGATGATATTTGGGGGATCAAAGAAGGCTACATTACCACCGTTCACTCCATGACAGGGGATCAAAATTTACACGACGCCCCACACCGAGATTTAAGAAGAGCAAGAGCAGCTTCCTCCTCCATTATTCCTACTACCACTGGGGCAGCGAAAGCCATTACCCATATTTTTCCTCAATTGAAAGGGAACTTGGGAGGTGCAGGTATCCGTGTTCCAGTTTTAAATGGCTCCTTAACGGATTTCACTTGCATACTCAAAAATCAACCCGAATCAGTGGAAGAAATTAACGCTGCTTTCAAAAATGCTGCGGATGGTTCGTTAAAAAAAATACTGCAATACACCGAGGATCCAATAGTTTCTGTAGACGTGATTGATAATCCACATTCATGCATTTTTGATTCATTGTTAACTTCTATCGTAGGGGGAATGGTAAAAGTAGTAGGTTGGTACGACAATGAGTTCGGCTATTCTAACCGAATCGTAGATTTAGTTGAAGAAATTGAAAAAAGAGGCATTTAACAGGGATATTATTTGCCCTTTAGATACTTGACTTCATAGGTTATTAATTAGATAAGGCCAACAGGAAAACTTTTAATTTAAGTTATTCGACATTGGCTGATGCGGAAGGGATGACTAAGCCAATGAAAAAACTTTAAAAGCGTCAGACGCAGTCGCAGCGACTGTTTTATTCAATTTGTTTATTGTGTTTAAAAGGCCTTCATGCTTTCGTTAGCTCTCAAGTTTGGTCCTTTTCAACTGAAGGAAAATTGCGAAGCATTCTTGAGTGCCTCTTAGAGAAATAGAAAAGAACGAAAAAAGGACTTGAGTTGGCCCGCTCAAGAGGGCCGGAAACACAAAGTGTTCTTGAATTCCTTTAAAAATTAAATAAAATAAAGAAATGAAAAAAGGCAAGAGCGCAAAAGCCCTAAAACTATCTTCATTGAAATTAATTTTAAAATAGACAAAAGAATAACCTAATATATCATCAACATGATCCAATTCGTCAACACAGAAGAAGTCCTAACACTCCGAAACACCATCCTTCGAGAAGGGAAATTAAAAAATGAAGAATGTGTTTTTTTAAATGATGATGCAGATGATACTTTTCATCTAGGGGAGGTAATAGACGAGCAACCTATTAGCGTCGTTTCCTTTCATCATCAAAAACACCCTGATTATGAGGGTGAAGCCTTTCAATTACGTGGAATGGCTACTGCGCTAGCTTATCAGGGAAAAGGCCATGGTAATAAACTGGTGAACTTTGCCATTGTTTATTTAAGAGGGAAAGGCGTAAACTACATCTGGTGTAACGCCCGTCAGAAAGCTTTTAAGTTCTATCAAAGTTCAGGCTTCGAATTTATTAGTGAAGAATTTGATATTCCAGGTATTGGCCCCCATAAAGTGATGTATCTAAAAATCCAGTAGATTAAACTTATTTTCTCCCTCTCCTTGAGGAGAGGGTTTGGGGTGAGGTGAATCGATAATGCTTTAAGAAGAACTAATTTCTAGTACTGCGATCTTCTGACATCACTCTCCCGACTCCCATCTTCCAACTTTCGAACTAAACTTTCAACTCCCAGCAACATTCCTTAGTTTAGCAGCACAAAAAAGAAGATTTCATAAATCCGACATGATTAAAATAATCATTAATATAGCGTAATGATTAATTAATCATCAAAGGATTCTCCCGATAGCAATCTGGATGACAAATAAAATTTAATTAAAATAAACAAATGAAAACGATAGATAATATAAATTTCTCAGGTAAAAAAGCGCTGATCCGTGTGGATTTCAATGTCCCTTTAGATGCAGCATTCAACATTACCGACGATAAAAGAATGACGGCAGCATTGCCTACCATCAATAAAATATTAAAAGATGGCGGAAGTGTGATTTTGATGTCGCATTTGGGTCGACCAAAAGATGGTCCAACAGACAAATATTCTTTAAAACATATCGTTAAGCATTTATCTGATTTATTAGGTAAAGAAGTGGCTTTTGTTGATGATTGCATTGGCGAAGAAGCGCAAAAGAAAGCTGCAGATTTAAACATCGGGGAAGTATTACTCTTAGAAAATCTGAGATTTCACAAAGAAGAAGAAAAAGGGGATAAAGCTTTCGCCGAGCAGCTTTCCAAATTGGGTGATGTGTATGTGAATGATGCCTTTGGGACAGCTCACAGAGCGCATGCCTCAACAGCGGTAATTGCACAATTCTTTCCGGAGGCAAAATATTTCGGTTACCTAATGGGTGCCGAGCTAGCCAATGCAGAAAAAGTGTTGAATGAACCAAATAGACCTTTCACTGCCATCATGGGAGGAGCAAAAGTTTCGGATAAGATTTTATTGATCGAAAAATTACTAGATAAAGTAGACAACCTGCTCATTGGTGGTGGAATGACTTATACTTTCATCAAAGCCAATGGAGGTAAAATTGGTAAATCGCTGGTAGAAGATGATAAATTGGAACTAGCCAAAAAGCTCATTAAAAAAGCGAATGAAAAAGGCGTGAAAATGTTGATCCCAACAGATTCCGTGGTTGCCGATGCTTTTTCTAATGATGCTGAAACTGGAAATGCTTATAATGACCATATCAAAGATAATTGGATGGGTTTGGATATTGGCGATGATACCATTGCAGCCTTTACCGAAGTCATTAAGAAATCTAAAACCATTTTATGGAATGGACCAATGGGCGTTTTTGAAATGTCTAAGTTCGAAAACGGAACCAAATCCATTGCTCATGCAGTAGTAAAAGCAACTGAAAACGGAGCATTTTCTTTGATTGGTGGAGGCGACTCAGCAGCAGCAGTAGCCAAGTTTGGATTGGAGGATCAAGTCAGCTATGTATCAACCGGAGGTGGCGCATTATTAGAGTACATGGAAGGAAAGGAATTGCCTGGCGTGAAGGCGATCAACGAATAATTTAAGCAGAATTTTCGCTTTAAAAGCGCTGAGTCCCAGACTCAGCGCTTTTTTTTTGCCTTGTTCTCCCACTATAAAAATTGGCTAAAATAGGTGTAAGTGGAGGTTTGTAGTCGATTTAGGACTGTTGAAAACTTTTTGTGGTAGAAAGTGGGAAAAAGTGGTAACAATAGCTAATTTTACATAACAAATACTCAAAACAGAACAACCATGTCTCAGCTCATTGGAGAATTTGATTGCAAACTGGATGCGAAAGGCCGTTTAATGGTTCCTTCCGGTCTTAAAAAGCAATTGCCTGCGGTGGATGCGGAGGGATTGGTGATTCACCGTGGTTTTGAAAAACACCTGACCATTTACGCAAAAGCCGAGTGGGATAAGATTACAGCTGAGTTGGCGCAATTAAATTCTTTCGAAAAAAAGACGCGTGAATTCATCAGATATTTTACTCGTGGTGCGACCGAATTAAGCTTAGATGCTTCAGGCAGGGTCTTATTGCCGAAATCTTTATTGGAATATGCGGGCATTGGAGCTGAGGTAGTTTTAGCTTGTCAGTTTAATAAGATTGAGGTGTGGGCAAAAGATGTTTATGATACACAATTAGATAATGAGCCTGAAAACTTTGCGAATCTGGCTGAAGAAGTAATGGGAGAGAGGAACAAGGATGTCTAAGTATCATATTCCAGTCATGCTGAAAGAATGCATGGAAGGGCTGGAAATTAAGCCTTCGGGTAAATATGTGGACGTCACATTTGGTGGCGGTGGTCATGCCCGCGAAATCATGAAATCTTTAAGTGAAGAGGGTGTTTTAGTTGCCTTTGATCAGGATGAGGACGCCCAACAAAATAGCATTGAAGATGATCGCTTTGTTTTTATAGATCAGAATTTTAGATACCTGAAAAATAATTTGAGGATGCATGACATGATTCCAGTAGATGGAATATTAGCTGATTTAGGAGTTTCTTCTCATCAGTTTGATGTTCCAGAACGTGGTTTCTCTACCCGCTTTGATGCGGATTTAGATATGCGGATGGATCAATCGGCAGCTTTAACGGCAAAGCAGGTAGTGAATGAATACCCAGAAGAAGAATTGCATAAAATATTTGGGATTTACGGTGAAATTCAAAATGCGAAATCGCTGGCTAAAACGATTATAACCGCTCGTTTGACTAATAAGATCAATACGATAGGAGAATTAAAATCGGTTATAGCCAAGTTAATTCCAAGAGGAAAAGAAAATAAATATTTAGCACAGGTTTTTCAAGCGCTAAGGATAGAGGTAAATCAAGAGATGGAAGCCTTGAAAGATTTTTTAGCGCAAACGGCAGAAGTGTTGGCTGTGGGAGGGAGGTTAGTGGTGATGTCTTATCATTCCCTGGAGGATAGATTGGTCAAAAACTTTATGACAAAAGGGAAATTCTCGGGAACGGTAGAAAAGGATTTTTTCGGAAATGAAATTAAACCGTTCGACCCCATTAAAAAATCCATCATCGCATCAGAAGAAGAAATCAAAATGAATAACAGAGCCAGAAGTGCAAGACTAAGAATAGCCATTAAGAAATGACAAATAGGTTAAAAACAGAAATCGAAGAAGAGCTGCCGGAGGTTGAAGAACCGAGGATCAAAAAGAAGGCGCCTACTTCTCCAAATTTCATGACCAATCTATTTGCTAAAGGTGCAATTTCTAAAGAGGCAGCAACAGAAGCTTTACCATTTGTGATTTTCTTGGCTTTTTTAGGGATGATGTATATCGGAAATCGACATACGGCCGAAAATAACATCCGAAAAATTGATAAGCTGAGTAAAGAAGTAAAAGAATTAAGCTGGGATTTTAAGACGCTGAAGGCGGATTTAATGTTTCGAAGTAAGGAAAGTGAAGTCATGAAAAGGGTAGATACATTATTAGGATTGAAAGTATCTATAGAGCCGCCAATTAAACTAACTGTAAATCAACCATGAACATAAGGACCAATATACTTCTTAGAGTTTATGCAGCCTTTGGGCTCATTATTATTTTTGCAATGGCTGTCATTGCTCAAATGGTGAATGTGCAGATTTTTAAAGGGGAGAAATATCGTAAGATGGCCGCTAGTCTGAGCACCAAATATGCTGAGGTAGAAGCTGCCCGTGGAAATATTTATTCTATAGATGGAAGTTTACTAGCTACCTCAGTTCCCGAATATGATATCCGAATGGATTTGTTAGCAGGAGGGATTCAGGAAGATGAAGTTTTCTATAGCAAAGTAGATTCGTTAGCCTATAAGCTGGCTAATTATTTTGAGGATAAATCCGAAAAAGAATATTCCAGATTATTGAGAAATGCCCGCCATGATGGAGAACGTTATTTCCTAATTAAAAGAGATATCACCTATCAGGATTTAAAAGCATTAAAAAAGTTCCCGATTTTCAATATGGGACGATATACCGGAGGGATGATTGCCGAACAACAAAACAAAAGGATTCTTCCGTTCAGAGATTTAGCCTCAAGAACGATTGGTTATTACAATGCAAATGCTAACGCAGCGGTAGGTTTGGAAGGTGCTTATGGCGAATACATCAACGGAGAAACTGGCAAAAGGTTGGTGCAGAGAATTGCCGGTGGCGCATGGATGCCCGTCAATGAAGATGCTGAAATCGCACCAAAAGATGGAGCGGATGTGGTTTCAACCATAGATGTAAACATGCAAGATTTAGCACAACAAGCACTCAAAAAACAATTGATTAAAAGTGCGGCAGATTTTGGTTGTGTGATGGTAATGGAGGTAAAAACAGGAGAAATTAAGGCCATTGCTAATTACAGTAAGGTAGGAGAAGGAGAAAATGATTACAAAGAAATCTATAATTATGCGATCGCACAAAGTGCCGAGCCTGGCTCGACTTTTAAACTGGCCACCTACTTAGTAGCTATTGATGATGGGAAATTTGGGCTAAACGATATGGTGGATACTGAACACGGGCAGTTTAAAGTCTACAATCATACCATAAAGGATCACGAAGATATGGGTGTGATTCCAATGAGGAAGGCATTTGAACTTTCTTCAAATGTGGGTATTGTTAAACAAATACTCAAATCATACAAAGATAATCCTGATGCCTTTACCAGTAAACTGAAGGGGTTGCATTTAAACGAAAAATTAGGTCTGCAAATAGCGGGTGAAGGTACCCCATTGATAAAGACAACAAAAAGTAAATCGTGGAGTGGTTTAACCTTGCCGCAAATGGCTTATGGTTATGAACTAAAAATCACCCCAATCCAAATTTTGACACTGTACAATGCGGTAGCAAATAATGGGAAAATGATTGCACCATTATTTGTTCATGAAATAAAAAGATTAGGAAATACAGTGGAATTATTTCAAGCAAAAACCATTAAAGAAAAAATCTGCTCTGATAAGACTTTGGGTTTATTAAAGGAGATGTTGAGAGGTGTAGTTGTGGAAGGTACAGCAAGTACAATTAATAATCCATTATATGAAATATCTGGTAAAACAGGAACTGCACAGGTAGCTGATGGTGCAAATGGCTATAAAGGGAAAAGAAAATATCAAGCATCTTTCTGCGGATTTTTTCCGTCAGAAAACCCTAAATATTCCATGATTGTAGTGGTGCAAAACCCAACAAAAGGATCTTACTATGCGGCATCGGTTGCTGGTCCTGTATTCAGAGAAATCGCCGATGTTGTTTATGGTAGCGACTTGGATATGAATACTAAACCTCAATTATTACAATTGGTAGGAAATACTAAAATGCCAGAGGTAAAAGCAGGAGATAAAAAATCAACTCAAAAAGTTTATCAATCCTTCGGAGTAAAAGCATTATATGCCTCTACCAATGAAAGTGACCTAACCTTAGACACCAATAATGGGATCGCCTATAAAGAATTAAAATTTAATAAAGGAACGGTACCTAATGTAGTGGGAATGGGTTTAAAGGATGCTTTATATGTTTTAGGGAACTCGGGTTTGAAACCAGTGGTGAAAGGTTCTGGAGAAGTAAAAGACCAGTCTTTGGCTGCAGGAACACCAATTTATAAGGGAACAAGAATTTTAATTGAACTAGAATAAGTGGCGGTATTAAAAGACATATTATACAAAGTTGCTTTAGAGCAGGTGATAGGCAGTACAGATTTGACGGTGGATGCCATCCAGTTTGATTCACGAAAAGTGGACACAAACATGCTTTTTATTGCTATTAAAGGAACGATTTCTGATGGTCATCAATATATCAATAATACGATACAAAAAGGAGCAGTAGCTATTATTTGTGAAGATATGCCAGCGGTTTTAGAAGATGGGATAACTTACATAAAAGTTCAAAACTCAGCGAAAGCTTTAGGGATTATCGCTGGAAATTTCTATCACCATCCTTCAAAGAAATTAAAGTTGGTGGGTATTACAGGCACTAACGGAAAAACTACGGTAGCGACTTTACTTTATCAATTGTTCAGAGACTTAGGTTATAAGGCCGGATTAATTTCTACTGTTGAAAATCAAATCAATGATAAAATTATTCCATCAACACATACCACTCCTGATCCAATAGCACTCAATATTTTATTAAACGATATGGTGACATTGGGTTGTGATTATTGTTTTATGGAAGTAAGCTCACATGCCGTTGCGCAATATCGCATTGAAGGCTTAACATTTAGCGGAGGAGTATTTACCAATATCACTCATGATCATTTGGATTTTCATGGAACATTTGACAATTACATCAAGGCTAAAAAAGGCTTTTTTGATGGATTAGAAAAATCTGCTTTCGCTTTAACCAATGCGGATGATAAAAATGGAACCGTGATGTTGCAGAATACAAAAGCACATAAAAAGACATATGGTATTAAATCATTAACTGATTTTAAAGCCCGAATTATAGAGAACCAATTTTCAGGCTTGCACCTAGATATGGATGGGGAAGAAGTGTATTTCAAGCTGGTAGGGAGTTTTAATGCTTCCAATCTTTTGGCGGTTTACGGCGCTGCATTATTGTTAGATCAAGATAAAACTAAAGTATTAACCATATTAAGTCGCTTAAATGGTGCAGAGGGTAGATTTGATTATATCATTTCACCAACCAAAGTTATCGGTATTGTAGATTATGCCCATACGCCTGATGCCATAGAAAATGTATTGACCACCATAGATACCATCCGGTCAAAAACTGAACAGGTGATTACCATTATTGGCTGCGGAGGAGACAGAGACAAAACTAAACGTCCGTTAATGGCACAAACTGCGTGTGATTGGAGCGATAAAGTGATTTTAACTTCAGATAATCCAAGGTCAGAAGATCCTGATCAGATCATCAGAGATATGCAGGTAGGGGTTTCGCCAGTCAATCAAAAAAAAGTATTGTCCATAACCGATAGAAGAGAAGCCATTAAAACAGCTTGTCATCTGGCAAAACCTGGTGATATTATTCTTTTAGCGGGTAAAGGACATGAGAAATATCAAGACATAAAAGGGGTGAAAAGTGACTTTGATGATAAGAAAATATTGAGTGAAAGTTTAAATCAATTGATATAAATCAATAGGAAATTATGCTGTACCATCTCTTCATTTATTTAGATAAACATTTTGACTTTCCTGGGGCCGGTGTGTTCCAATTTATCTCTTTTAGAGCGGCTTTGGCTATGATTTTATCATTGATTATTACCACGGTTTATGGAAGCAATTTGATTAATTATTTAAGATATAAGCAGGTTGGTGAAACCGTAAGAAATTTAGGTTTAGAAGGGCAAACACAAAAAGCAGGAACGCCAACAATGGGTGGTTTAATCATCATTGCAGGTGTACTGATTCCAACTTTGTTATTTGCTAAAATCGAGAATATCTACATCATTCTGATGATCATCACCACAGTTTGGATGGGTGCAATAGGCTTCTTAGACGATTATATCAAAGTATTTAAAAAAAATAAAGAAGGTTTAGCAGGCAAATTTAAAATAGTTGGGCAGGTGGGTTTAGCCTTAATTATTGGATGGACCATGTTTTTCCATCCTGATATTTTAATTAGGCAAACTATTGCAGAAGTACCTACATCAGTTAAGGTGCAAAAAGGACCTGCGGGTATAAAGGAGGAAATTATTAATGAGAAAGGAGAGAAACTCATTAGAGTAGAAAAAGCAAGTGGAGTGTATTATGCGAAAGATGTAAAATCTACCAAAACTAATATCCCTTTCTATAAAAACAATGAGTTTGATTATGCTAAGGTTTTAAAATTTATAGGTCCTGGTTACGAGAAATATTCCTTAGTTGTTTTCCTCCTTTTTGTCATTGTTATCATTACTGCAGTTTCTAACGGAGCCAATATTACCGATGGAATTGATGGTTTAGCGACTGGTACTTCCGCTATCATTGGGATTACTTTAGCCTTGCTAGCGTATGTCTCGGGTAATACCATTATTGCCGATTATTTAAAAATCATCTACATCCCAAATTCTGGAGAGCTGGTAATTTTTGCAGCTGCTTTTGTGGGTGCTTGTATTGGTTTCCTATGGTATAATGCTTATCCCGCACAAGTTTTTATGGGAGATACTGGGAGTTTAACCATTGGAGGAATTATAGCAGTCTTCGCCATCATGATTCGTAAAGAATTATTGATTCCGATATTATGTGGAGTATTCTTAATCGAGAATTTATCAGTGATTATGCAGGTCTCTTGGTTTAAATATACCAAAAGGAGATACGGCGAGGGAAGAAGAATCTTCTTGATGTCGCCATTGCACCATCATTTCCAAAAGAAAGGTTACCATGAATCTAAAATCGTCAGTAGGTTTTGGATCATCGGAATATTATTAGCCATTGTCACCATCGTAACCCTAAAACTAAGATAAAAGAGACATAAGAACCAAGATGCAAGAAAAAAGAAATAGATATCCAGATAACTCAAATATTTCTCCCTCTCTGGAGGAGAGGGCTGGGGTGAGGCGGATAGTGATTTTAGGAGCTGGTGAAAGTGGAGTTGGAGCGGCAATTCTTGCAAAAAAGCAAGGATTCGAAGTTTTTGTGTCTGATTTTGCGATGATAAAAGAAGCTTACCAAAAAGAATTAGAGAACCATGAGATTCCTTTTGAATCTCAGATGCACACAGAAGAATTAATCCTAAACGCTAGCGAAGTGATTAAAAGTCCAGGTATAGCTGATAAGGTAAATATCATCCAAAAAATAAAAGATAAAGGGATTAAAATTATCTCTGAGATAGAATTTGCTGGAAGGTACAGCAATGCCAAAATGGTTTGTATTACGGGTTCAAATGGTAAATCAACCACCACCATGCTGACTTATCACATATTAAAAAATGCAGGGTTGAATGTGGGCTTAGCAGGAAATATTGGACAAAGTTTTGCCAGACAAGTGGCCGAAGAAAACTTTGAATATTATGTATTAGAGATCAGCAGTTTTATGTTGGATAACATGTATTCTTTCAAAGCGGATGTTGCGGTATTATTAAACATCACTCCAGATCATTTGGATAGATACGATTATCAAATGTCAAACTATATCAAATCAAAATTTAGAATTGTGCAAAATCAAACCGCTAAAGACCATTTCATTTTTTGTGACGATGACCCAATTATCGCCGAAGAAATGAATAAGATGGATATTAAGAGCCAAAAATATCCTTTTTCTATCGAGCATGAGCTGAGCAACGGTGCCTATTTAACACAAAATAACTTAATTATACAACTCACAACTACTGATAAATTCGATATGACCATTCAAGATTTAGCACTTCAAGGAAAGCACAATGTTTACAATTCAATGGCTTCGGGCATTGTAGGTAAAGTGCTGGAGTTAAGAAATGAATCCATCCGCGAAAGCATGGGTAATTTCAAAAATATTGAGCATCGTTTAGAATTTGTTGCCAATATTTCTGGTATTAGCTTTATCAATGATTCAAAAGCTACCAATGTAAACTCAACTTGGTATGCCTTAGAAACCATGACCACAGATGTGGTTTTGATTATGGGAGGTGTAGATAAAGGCAACGATTATAATATGCTGAAAGATTTAGTGAAGCAAAAAGTAAAAGCCATTATCTGCTTAGGTAAAGATAATAAGGCCATTCATGATGCTTTTGAAGATGTGGTTGATGTGATGGTGAATACATTCTCCGCTTCAGAAGCTGTCCAGATTGCTCATCATTTAGCAAAGAAAGGGAGTACGGTTTTGTTATCGCCAGCATGTGCAAGTTTCGATTTGTTTAAGAATTACGAAGACAGAGGTAACCAATTTAAGGCTGCAGTAAAAGAATTATAAAATGATTAAAGCAATACTCAATCAAACCAAAGGTGATAGATGGATTTGGCTCATCATTATTCTGCTATCACTAATTTCTGTTTTAGCGGTTTATAGCGCAACCGGAACTTTGGCCTACAAAAGAGGCGTAGGGTCAGAATCTTTAATGTTTAAGCATTTGTTGTTTATCGTTTTAGGTTTTGTATTGATTTATTTTGCACACCTACTCAACTATCGGTATTACGCTGGCATTTCGAAGATATTGATGTTTATCACCATTCCTTTGTTGCTATATACACTACTTTTTGGTAGCCACGTAAATGATGCCAGCCGATGGATTGCCATCCCAGGAACGGGTTTGACTTTTCAAACATCCGATTTAGCTAAATTGGCTTTAATTACTTATTTGGCCAGAACATTGACCAAACAACAAACCAATATCAAAGATTTTAAGAGTACAGTAATTTGGTTGCTGGCGCCTATGGGAGCCGTTTTTATATTGATTGCCCTAGCAAATCTCTCTACTGCAGTGATGTTGGCAGGTGTTGGTGTTTTGATTTTATTGATTGGAAGGGTCAGCTTTTCGCAGATGTCTATTGTTGGAGCAGGTTTAGGAATATTACTAGTAATTGTTCTATTCCTCGGGCCTAGAAGAGGTGTTTATATCAATAGAGTAAAAGCATATATGCATCCCGAAATGCAGAGCTCTGATAGAACATTCCAGCAGGATCAAGCAAAAATTGCAGTAGCTACAGGTGGAATTTTAGGAAAAGGACCTGGGAATAGTACCCAAAGAAATTTCTTACCGCATCCTTATTCCGATTTTATTTTTGCAATTATCATAGAAGAATACGGATTAGTTGGCGGCTGTTTGATGGTATTCCTTTACTTAATTTTAATGTATCGGATTATCAAAATTGTAGCGCAAGCACCTAAAGCATTTGGCGCCTTACTAGCAGCAGGATTGGGTTTTAGTTTAACTATTCAAGCTTTAGCAAATATGGCTGTAGCAGTGAATTTATTTCCGGTAACAGGTGTGCCGCTACCACTGGTAAGTATGGGAGGAACATCCATTCTCTTTACAAGTATTGCATTTGGAATTATTCTATCAGTAAGTAAAGATGTAGAAGAATATAAAACCGAAACGAAAGAGGGTAAAGCAGAAAAAGTGATTATAGGAGAAATACCAGCACTGGCGTAGACGATTTGAAGATTTGAGAATTGAATAATTTGAAAATATAATTAAAGCCCTTCTTCTTTGGAGAAGGATTTAGGACGAGGCAAATGGCAAAAAGAATAATCATAAGTGGAGGCGGAACAGGAGGACATATCTTCCCAGCGGTAGCTATTGCTAATGCTTTGAAGAAAATGGACGAGCGTACGGAGATTCTTTTTGTTGGTGCGAATGGTAGAATGGAGATGGAAAAAGTACCAGCTGCAGGATACAAAATTATTGGCTTAGATATTCAAGGTTTTCAAAGAAGTGGCCTATCTAAAAATTTAATGTTGCCATTTAAAATTTTAGGTAGTGTAAGAAAATCATTAAAAATCATTAAAGATTTTAGACCTGATGCAGTAGTTGGAGTTGGGGGTTATGCTTCGGGGCCTTTGTTATTTGCCGCATCATTAAAGAGAATCCCATATCTCATTCAAGAGCAAAACTCTTATGCAGGGATGACCAATAAATATCTAGGAAAAAAAGCACAGAAAATATGTGTAGCCTTCGATGGCATGGATGCTTTTTTCCCCGCAGATAGAATCATTAAAACAGGAAACCCTATTCGCGAAAGCGCAGTGGAAATTTTAGATAAAAGAAAAGAAGCTGCTGCTTATTTTGAATTAGATGAAACCAAAAAAACGGTTTTAGTGGTTGGCGGAAGTTTAGGCGCAGGGACTTTAAACACTTGTATGTTGATGGGCATGGAGCAATTTACCAAGGAAGGCATACAGCTAATTTGGCAAACGGGTAAGTATTATTATAAAGGGATTATTGAAAAAGTTGGCAATTTGCCCAAAGATTCAGGTATTCGTATTCACGAGTTTTTGAATAGGATGGATTTAGCTTTCGCGATGGCGGATGTCATTATTTCAAGAGCTGGAGCGGGTACCATTGGTGAACTTTGCTTGGTTAAAAAGCCAGTGATTTTAGTTCCTTCTCCTAATGTTGCAGAAGATCATCAGACCAAAAATGCAAATGCCTTAGTTGGGAAGGAAGCAGCGATTCTGATTGCCGATAGACATGCGGAATCAGATTTGATAGGTCAAACGCTGAAATTGTTAAAAGATGAAGTGCAAATGGAATTGCTTTCAAAAAATATAGCCGAGTTGGCTCTGCCTTCTGCAGATGTTCACATTGCAGCAGAAGTTTTAAAAATTGCAAAATAGATGATAGAATTGGCAAACATCAAAAGAGTTTATCTAATCGGTATCGGTGGTATCGGGATGAGCGGTATTGCCCGTTATTTTCATCATCAAGGTGCTTTGGTTTGTGGTTACGATAAGACTTCGACACCATTAACTAGATCTTTACAACAAGAAGGCATTTGTATCAGTTACGAGGATCAGCCAAATCTAATCCCTTTATCTTTTCAGAAAAAGGAAATAGATACTTTGGTGATTTATACACCGGCAATTCCAAAAGATAGTCAGGTTCTTAAATATTTTACTGTTATCGGTTTTAGGCTTTATAAACGTTCAGAAGTTTTAGGCATCATCTCTAAAGGGATGTTTACCATTGCTGTAGCCGGAACGCATGGAAAAACCACAACAAGTTGTTTGATTACTCATTTATTAAAAGCAGGAGGAATTGATTGTTCGGCTTTTTTGGGTGGAATTAGCACCAATTATCAAACAAATTTTTTAATTGGGAGCAGTAATGTTTTAGTGGTTGAAGCGGATGAATATGATCGTTCCTTTCTAACTTTACATCCAGATATTGCCATCATTACCTCAATGGATGCAGATCATCTGGATATCTATGGTGCTAAAGAGCAATTAGAAGATTCGTTTCGTCTGTTTGCAAATCAGTTAAAACCAGAGGGAACGCTAATTCATCGGAATGGCTTGCCGCTTTCATCTGGTTTAACCTACGGTTTAGATGAACAATCAGAAATAAAGGGAACGAATATTGAAATAAAAAGCCACGAATTCTTTTTCGATTGGAGTAACTCAGAAACCGAGATGAAACAATTGCACTTGGGTTTACCTGGGCAGCACAATATTGAAAATGCAGTGGCGGCAATAGAAGTTGCCTTAAGAATGGGTATTTCTATAAATGAGATCAAAAAAGGGTTAACTAGTTTTTCTGGAGTTAAAAGAAGATTTGAATACATCGTCAAAAAAATCGACCGGATATATATTGATGATTATGCCCATCATCCTGAAGAGTTAAAAGCATGCTTTAAAGCGGTACGGTCACTTTATCCAAATAAGAAATTAACGGTTATTTTCCAGCCACATTTATTCAGTCGAACCCGTGATTTTGCCACTGAATTCTCTGAAGTTTTAAACACTGTAGATGAATTGTTGCTATTAGATATTTATCCAGCCAGAGAGTTACCAATACCGGGTATAACGAGCCAATTATTAGCGAGTCAAATCTCTAAAGATAAAGTGAGGGTTTGTGGAAAAGAGGAAGCTTTGGAAATCATCAAAAACGAAAAACCAAGCCTACTTTTAACTGTTGGGGCGGGCGATATTGACACCTTGGTTGAACCTTTAAAAAGTAGGATGGATTATGCTTAAAAGAATCAACTGGCGAGCGGTTTTGATTACCACCATCTGGATGGTCTGTTTGGGAGGTTTAATCACATTGATGAGTTTTATCGAAATTAAAAAAGCCGAACAAACTTGTCACAAAGTTCAAGTGATTTTACCAGGGAACCAATTTTTTATTGAAAGAGCCGAAATTGACGATATCCTAAATTCTAAAAATGGCATGTTGGTTGGCAGACGTTTAGACGGCATTAATATCCAAAATCTCGAAAATCGGTTAAAGGCAAACCCATTTATAGAATATGCGAAAGTATACTTAGATATGGATGGCGTTTTACATGCCGACGTAAGACAAAGAGTGCCCATTCTACGAATTTTTAATATCATAGGGCAAGATTTTTACATTGATCAAAATGGATTAAAAATACCTTTATCAGATCATTTCACTTCCAAAGTATTGGTAGCAAATGGTGCTATTTTGGAAGGTTTTGATGGCAAAGTAGATACTTTGAAAAATACGCTAAGTAAGGATTTATTTAAGATGGCAAAGTTTATCAATGCAGATTCATTATGGAGCGAGCAAGTGGTTCAGATTTTTGTAGCCGATAATAAAGATATGGAGTTGGTCCCTAGAGTGGGGAATCAAAAAATAATTTTTGGCAATGCAGATGGAATGGAAGATAAGTTCAGAAACTTATTACTGTTTTATAAAAAAGCGTTGCCTAAAGTAGGCTGGGATGCCTATAGCAGTATCAATCTAAAATTTAACGCACAGATTGTTTGTGTAAAAAGAGATTCGTTGCTAAAAAAACAATTAGCACCTACACTATCCGCAGATAGCGTAAAAATAAAATTAAAAGGAATTCAAGATTCAATACAAAACATACTTTAACATGGAAAAAAGTATCACCAAAGAACAGAAAAGTTCGCCTATTGTAGTAGGATTAGACATCGGGACTACAAAAATTTGCGTCATCGTTGGCCGAAGAAACGAACACGGTAAAATCGAGGTTTTAGGATTAGGTAAAGCCGAATCTGCGGGAGTTACTCGCGGAGTGGTTTCTAATATTGCTAAAACGGTTAAGGGCATCGTACAAGCGGTTGAAGAAGGTAGCTCACAATCTAACGTTGATGTCAAGATTGTAAATGTTGGAATTGCAGGACAACATATTAAAAGCCTTCAGCATCGTGGCATCTTAACTCGTAAAGATTTAAGTAGCGAGATCAACAAAAGAGACATTGATCGTTTGGTGGATGACATGTACAAATTAGCAATGAATCCTGGCGAAGAAATCATCCATGTTTTACCTCAAGAGTTTACAGTTGATAATGAACCTGGAATTAAAGACCCTGTAGGTATGGCAGGCGTAAGGTTGGAAGCTAATTTCCACATCATTACAGGTCAAGTCACTGCAATCAAGAATATTATGAAATGTGTAGATCAAGGAGGCTTAGAAACGCAAGATTTAATTTTAGAACCTTTGGCTTCTTCAGAATCGGTATTGAGTGAAGAAGAGAAAGAAGCCGGAGTAGTTTTGGTAGACATAGGTGGTGGAACTACTGATGTAGCTATTTTCCATGAAGGCATCATTAGGCATACAGCAGTTATTCCATTCGGCGGGAATAGTGTAACTGAAGATATTAGAGAGGGTTGTGCAGTAATGCGTAACCAAGCAGAATTGTTAAAAGTAAAATTTGGATCAGCTTTAGCGGAAGAAAATAAAGAAAACGAAATTATTTGTGTTCCAGGTTTAAGAGGCCGCGAGCCTAAAGAAATATCTATTAAAAATCTAGCTTTTGTGATTCAAGCTAGAATGGAAGAAATTATAGACCATGTTCATTACGAAATAAAATCCTCAGGTTTCGAGAAAAAACTAATTGGTGGTATTGTGGTAACAGGCGGGGGATCATTACTAAAACACCTTCCTCAATTAATTGAATATGTTACAGGCTTAGATTGCCGCTTGGGTTATCCAAATGAGCACTTGGCTAAGAACGAAAGTTTACCTAAAAACATCTATGAGGATTTAAAAAGTCCGATGTATGCAACGGGTATTGGATTATTGATCAAAGGGATTGAGCGAGTAGAAAGTGATATGCAGAGGGATAATTATAAAGAAAGAAAAGTTGATGTAATAACTGAGTCTAGTCCAAGAAAAAATAGAGGATTATTTGCTTCTTTATTAGAAGGGACTAAGAAATTCATCAAGGATGACATCTCTGATCAAGACTTTTTAAAGTAATTTTCAACAATCGATAAGTTTTCCACAGAATCAACAATTGTGGATAACTAATGTGGAAAATTCTTTATTATTACAAGAACAATAAAATCAATTGAATAAAAATCTATAGACTGATTATTAAGGATATGCAGTTTGAAATGTTAAAAGAAAAATCATCAATCATCAAAGTTATTGGTGTTGGTGGCGGTGGCGGTAATGCAGTAAACCATATGTACAGACAAGGAATCACTGGTGTTGATTTCATTATTTGTAATACGGATGCACAAGCTTTAGAATTAAGTCCAATCCCAAATAAAGTCCAATTAGGTGCAAGCTTAACAGAAGGAATGGGGGCAGGTTCAATTCCTGAAGTGGGTAAGAACTCTGCCATCGAAAATATTGATGATGTTAAAGATATGTTGGGTACTAACACTCGAATGCTTTTTATTACAGCAGGAATGGGTGGTGGTACTGGAACTGGCGCTAGTCCTATTATTGCTAAAGCTGCAAAAGAATTAGATATCCTTACTGTTGCTATTGTAACTACTCCGTTCTCATTTGAAGGTAAACGTCGTAGAATGCAGGCGGAAGAAGGTTTAGAAGAGCTAAAGAAATACGTGGATTCATTCCTAGTGATTTCTAACGATAGATTAAGAGAAATTTTTGGCAATCTGACTTTAGGATCAGCATTTGGTCAAGCTGATGATATTTTAACTACAGCTGCCAAAGGTATTGCGGAGATTATAACAGTACCTGGCTATATCAACGTGGATTTTAAAGATGTCCGCACTGTTATGAAAGATAGTGGTGTGGCGATCATGGGAAGCTACTCTGCCGAAGGCGAAAATAGAGCCTTAAAGGCGGTTGAAGGTGCGCTTTCATCTCCACTATTAAAAGATAATGAGATTGAAGGAGCTAGATATATTTTATTAAACATTAGTTCTGGTGACAAGGAAGTAACCATGGATGAGGTGAGTATTATTACTGATTTTATTCAGGAACAAGCTGGCTTATCTGCCGATTTAATTTGGGGTAACTGCAGCGATTCTGCTCTTGGGGATAATATTTCGGTTACCATTATTGCTACTGGTTTCCAAACCAAAGAAGAAAGAGAATTAACTAAACAAACTGCACCAAAGAAACAATTCTTAACTACTGATACGCCTTTAATTAAACCCATCAATGAGTTTACAAAAAAGTCAGAATCAATTAAAAAAGAAGATTCAGAAAGAGTTCCTGTTTTAAAACAAGAAGAGACTAAAGTCCCTCAGGCTAATCTTTTTGGGGATATGTTCAGTAATAAAAGTAATGATATTTCTGATGAAGGTGATGAAGTAGTAAAGCATCAATTATTTGAAGAAGACAGAGAAGAGGCTGTTGAAGAAGTAGAAGATTTTGGTTTTAATTTAAAGTTCTCAGCTTCAGAATTTGATCAACCAGCTCAAGTAGATGAGGATATTCAGGTAGAAGAAGTATTAGCCTTAAATGAGGACGAACATAAAACAGACGAGTCTATTGAAGAACAACTGCGTAAGTCTAAAGAAAGAATCTTAAGACTAAAGGATTTGAGTATGAAGTTACGTTCTACTAGTGGATTGCAAGAGTTGGAAAATGAACCCGCGTACAAGCGAAAGCAAATGCAATTGAAAGAGGTTCCTCATTCATCAGAATCACAAGTCTCCAGATTTACTTTAGGGAGCGATGATGACGGACAAACAGAAATAAGACCAAATAATTCTTTTTTACATGACAATGTAGATTAGTAAATCAAACTTATAAATAAGCCATTCAGTTTTTCTGAATGGCTTTTGTGTTTACCAAAAATCATAAAATTCCTAATCTTTGTTAATCAAGTGTAGAAAGCTTAAATTCGCGAGGTTTTTATTTAGTATAGAATTAAAAGAAATAACGATTTGGATATTTTCGATAAGATTGCGAAGAACATGGGCCCCTTAGGTCAACATCAAAAATGGTCTCATGGATATTTTTCTTTTCCTAAGTTGGAAGGAGAGATCGCTCCTCATATGAATTTTAGAGGAAAAGAACACTTAGTTTGGAGCTTAAATAACTATTTAGGTTTGGCAAACCACCCTGAAGTACGAGAAACAGACGCAAAAGCAGCAGCAGATTATGGTATGGCCTACCCAATGGGTGCCCGAATGATGTCTGGAAACTCTAACCATCATGAAGAATTAGAAAAATCATTGGCAGAGTTTACGGGTTTTGAAGATGCTTTTTTATTAAATTATGGTTATCAGGGAATTTTATCTGCAATTGATGCATTAGTAGATAGAAATGATGTGATTGTTTATGATGCCGAGGCTCATGCTTGTATCATTGATGGTGTGCGTTTGCATATGGGTAAGCGTTATGTTTACCAACACAATGACATGGATAGCTTGAAAAAGCAATTAGAGCGAGCTACTAAATTAACAAAGGAAAGCGGTGGAGGTATTTTGGTAATTACTGAAGGTGTTTTCGGAATGTCTGGAGCGCAGGGTAAATTGAAAGAAATTGTTGATTTTAAAAATCAATTTAAATTCCGATTACTAATTGATGATGCACATGGTTTTGGAACAATGGGAAAAACAGGTTCTGGGACTCATGAAGAACAAGATTGTTTAAAAGGTATTGATGTTTACTTTGGTACTTTTGCTAAATCAATGGCTGGTATTGGCGCTTTCATTGCATCAACAGAAGAAATTACTAATTATTTACGCTACAATATGCGGTCTCAAACTTTCGCGAAATCTCTTCCTATGCCAATGGTTATTGGTTTGAAAAAGAGATTAGAGTTATTGAGAACCAAGCCAGAGCTTAAAGCAAAACTTTGGGAAATTGCGACAGCATTACAATCGGGATTGAAAGAAAAAGGATTTAATATTGGGAGCACCAATTCTGTTGTTACGCCTGTTTTCTTTAAAGGAGAGTTAAGTGAAGCTACCGCAATCACAATGGATCTGAGAGAGAATTACGGAATATTTTGCTCAATTGTAATTTATCCAGTAATTCCTAAAGGTTTAATCATGTTAAGATTAATACCAACAGCCATGCATACTTTGGAAGATGTCAATAGAACTTTAGCAGCGTTTAGCGAAGTCCGTGATAAGTTAGAACAAGGATATTATAAAGAGAAAAAAGAAGTCACTGCTTAATTCTTTATTGAGTTTAAAAACGCCTTTAAAATTCATTTAGAGGCTTTTTTATTTTGTAATAATCTATAATCTATTGATTTTCAAATAAATAGATTCTTTTACGGAGATTTAAATTGTTTAAAGCTTTAAAAATGTGGAAAAAAAAGGCCTTTAGAGGCTATTTTAAAATTTGAAATCATTTTTTTTTACGAAAAAACATTCTACATTAGCTAAATAAGTAAAATATTTACTAACCATAAAAACTAAAAGGAGTATTTAAAATGAAAAAATTCGAAGAAGTAAAAAAATTAGTAGCCGAATTAGAAGGCGATGCAGACAAGTTTTATAACAAAGGTAACAGCGCTGCTGGAACAAGAGTTAGAAAAGGAATGCAAGATTTAAAAAATCTTTCTCAAGCTATTCGTCTTGAAGTTCAAGAAATGAAGAACAAAGAAGCTGGAAAATAATTTTTATTATCCATTATAGAAAACCCGTAAGTAACTCTTATGGGTTTTTTTATGTCAAAAATATTTTGCCTCAAATTTTAGCAAACAATTCTTTTGTTTCTTTCTTTCTCTTGATTAATGAAGTTAGATCTAAATACTTATAGAAACATTGGAGATCAAAAAGCAGACAAGTTTGTAAATAACTATTTTGAATTTGATACTAAAAAGAAGCTTTTATATGAATCTTTGGCATTACTTAAATCAAATTCAGATTGGCCACACTTTCTAAAATCTATTCCTGAAGCCAAATGGTTTGATAAAGAGATCGTCAATATCCCTTTGCCTGACGAAAGGTCAAGGGCTAAAGCAATACATTTTTTTCAATCTAAAGAAATTTACATTTTACAACTTCTAGGTTTGCTTTCTCTTCCGTATTGTTACGCTGCGGCCGATGGTGCTGAAGTTTTATACCAAACGGAACGAATGTATAAGGATGTTAAAACTAGGTTGGAGGAAACAGCTGGATTTGTAAAAGCCATAATGCAATTGAATACAATGGATTTACAAGGTGAAGGGAAAGTTCAACTTTTTAAAGTAAGAGTAATGCATGCTGCTGCTCGATATTATCTACAGAAAGCCAACTGGAACCCAGCCTTAGGCTTACCAGTAAATCAGGAAGATATGGTGGGCACTACCTTGTCTTTCTCATTAATAGTAATTAGAGGGCTAAGAAAAATGGGATTTACAATTAGCTATGAAGAGCAAATGAGTTATATCAAATATTGGAGTTGGGTAGGGGCAATGTTAGGAGTTAAGGCTGAAATATTGCCAGCAAATGGCAAAGAAGCACATGATTTAGATAGAACTATAGCTAAGCGACAGTTTAAAACTTCAGAAGCAGGGAAGAAGTTGACTTTGTCTTTATTGAATTGCTTCTATCAGTTAAATGATCAAAGTGAGATAAGTAACAAAGAGATTGTAGGATTTATGAGGTTTTTATTAGGTGATAAAATTGCAGAAATTTTAGATTTGCCACCATCTGATTTTCCTTTTTCAAAACAGGTTTTGTTAAAGTTAAAAATTACTTTTAGTTAAATATTTAAATAGAAAAAGAGGAGCATAAGCTCCTCTTTTTCTAAAGATTAATTTTATTAAAGCGTCTATTTTGAAGAACTGATGTCAATAATAACAGTTCTATTGTAAAAGCGCTCTTCAGGCAAAGTGTTTCCAAAAGGAGCCTTATCCAATTCTTCTCCAAAACCATAGGTTTCAAAAGTCACATTCTTTTTACCAGCATTGCTTAATGCCCGTTCTAAGATTTTTTGTGTTTCTAAAGCTCTTTCATGAGATAAGGTATGGTTATAATCTTCAGAACCAATAATATCTGTATGTCCATGTATGATAACGTTAGATCCATCTGTGATCAAACGGCTTACCTCATCAGTCAAGAATTTTTCATAAGATGCAATCGTCTTTGCTTTATCGAAATTAAATAGGATGCTGTAACGATAACCTTTTTCAATCACTCCATCTTGGCTTACTAAATGAACGGTTTTTACTTTTTTCACCAAGGTTCCGTTTTTATTAATACCATTCATGGTGACCGTATAATCACCTTCTTTATTTCCCGCTAGGACGGTATTCCCAGAAACGCTTTCTTGATCATTATAATAAGGTCCATAATGTTGGATTTTACCTTGGTTATCAGTCAAATCAATAGTGTAAGATTTTAATAAATCACTAGCGCCATCTACATTAAATGTTAAGTGACTATCTAATGGATCTTCTATGTTTGATTGGATAATAACTGGTTTCATCATTTGACCTCCTACCTCTAAGGCTAATTCAGGAGAAGAGCTGGTAATATCTACTCTTCTATCGCCCTGCCTTAATAACACAAGTTCTTTAGTACCACCTGGCTGTTCAGAAGGAATTAATGGTTTAATTCTTCCCTGCGTAGTAATTCTTGATTCATTGATGTTAAACATAGAAACTAAATATTGTTTAATATTTTCAGCAAAAAGCTTCCCTTCTTCTGGACCGTTTGCGGATGCACCACTTAAGTCTACCGAAGAACCAGGATTAGAACGCATACGGTCTCCAATGATATTTAGGATGTTATAGTAAACATTTAATTGTCTGGATGACCTTCCGTTAGTGCTAATTGTTTGCTCGGTTTGTAATTGAGCTTCTTTGAAATTAGAAGCATCTGTATTACTCAGCTTAACATAACGATCAGGAATAGCATTAGATCCTTCGTCAAAAAATACATAATTCAATAAGGGAAGAGTTTCACTGACTTTACGATCTTTAGAAATCATTTTTGGTGCTCTTACGCTAAAATCAACATCACGCGTTGGAACCATAACTTTATTGTCTTTTATAGGTTCCACTTTCGATCCTTTTCCAAATTTAATTGCTAAGCCAGCTCTACCAGTGGTAACTGACAAACTTTCAATTGTTCTGGGGTCTTGTCCAAAATAAGGATGATAGGATACAAATGGAGAAAGAACAACTTTTGTAGGACTACCAGGATTGGTAATCGTGTAATCATAACCTAATCCAACCTGACCAGAGAATATGGTTTTCTTAACTGCACTAAGGTCACCAGATCTATCTGCCTGTTTTAATTGTGTATAATCGTAATTTTTATCTAGGTTAAACGCAACCCTAGGACCTAGAAATAGGTATAAATTAGAAGCATTACCTAAATTCATACGTAAGCTAGGTTCAACAGTAACGTAAGAAAGGTTTGTTTTTAAAGTTGCAGGGCAATTGCAAGGCGCAATTACATTGTCAAATTTTGCTCCGCGACCGTCATAGCCTATATTAAGCATTCCACCAAATATTTTATGAGAATTATATTCTAATAAAATTGAACCAAACGGACGGATGCTAGTTCCTTTATGAAAAGCAGTAGGAACAAAGTAGGTGTTATCTAATCTTTGGGTAGTACCCGATAAGTAATTTAAATTACCAGCTCCGGATAAACCGAACATCCAGTTCTGCGCCTTTACGGTATTTAATGTAGCCGTCATCATGATGATGCAGACGATAGTTGTTTTTAGTATTTTATTGATGGGTAACATGATTTTTATTTTTTAAATGATTGATTTAAACGATTAAATAAATCCCTAGCCATTGACTAGGGATTTAAAATGATTATTGAGGTTGTATAACTGTACTAGCGTTTAAAGTAACCGCAGTTTGTGCAAGTAACCTTCCAGTAACCTTAGCTCCAGTATTTAATGAGATGAGTGTTTTACTTAAGATAATTCCACTAAAATCTACACCTGTTCCTAATATTGCCTGACCAGAAACTACCCAGTAAATATTTTTAGCTTGAACATTTGGACCTAAAATAATTTGCGCACCGCTGTTTGCAGTTAAATCTTGTGAAATGGTAAATACCCAAGTGTCATTCGCGTTACCATTTAAATAAACCGGACTAGTAATTAGAACCCCAGTACTAAATTTGTATAAACCAGGCGCAATGGTTAATCCGCTTAAATTTCCGGCACCTAAATTCACAACAGGCGCTGGGACTGTTAAATTGTTAGATGAGGTAAATGCGGTTTCCATATTAAGTACGGCCGTTGTTAGGTAAGCAGGAGTTGGTGCTGCATAATCAGCAGCGTAAACTTTTCCGTTTACTATCGGCGTATGAGAAGTCTGTCCGTTGGTGTCCATGATTAAGCCAAAGCCTGTAATTGCTGTTGCAGCAGCAGGACTCACACCAATATCTCCTGTAATAGAAGTGATACCAGTAGTGGATATTCCTGATTTGGTAAGTGCTGCAAAATTACCAGCTAAACCTAAAGTCGGAAGCAAAGGACCCGTACCTGTAGTCGTTGGGATTAATATAAAGTTTGCAGTGATATTTTTATTTGCAATCATTTCAACAGTTAACGGACTTACTGTACCAGAGGCATCTCCGCTCCATGAACTAAATTGATATCCCACATCAGGCACCGCTGTTAATACTACATTAGTACCATAATTGTAAGTTGTTTGGTTAGGATTTTTAGTTACCGAGCCGTTAACGGCGGTTACATTTAAAGTAAATGTTTGTACCGCAAAGTTGGCAACCAATGTTCTGTTACCATTTAATGCAAATGTGTAATTAGCACTAGTCGAAACAACAACTGTGTTTTCTGTCCAGTTGGTAAAAGTATAACCCGTATTAGCAACAGCTTTGGCAGTTACTGATGTACCAGCGTTATAAGGTCCTTCTCCGTCTGTCATACCTCCAGCAGCTGGGCTTGAAGATAAAATTAAAGCAAATTGAGAAGAAGGGACTAATTTGAAATTAGCTACCAAAGTCCTATTTCCAGTTAGCGTAAACTGATAATTAGAACTTGTAGATACCACAACATTATTATCTGTCCAATTAGTAAAAGTATAACTTGGATTTGCTGAGGCGGTAACTGTTACTGATGAACCTGTTGGATAAGCGCCAGCGCCGCCTGTATTTCCTCCAATAGCAGGAGAAGAAGATAAATTAACAGATGAGTTTCCAACTGGGATAGGAATAAAATTAGCTACTAAAGCCCTATTTCCATTCACTTTAAAAGTATAGCTCGCACTGGTAGAAACAACAGTTCCATTTTCTGTCCAGTTAGTAAATACGAAAGTAGGTAGGGCAGTAGCGGTAACTGTAGTCGTAGATCCTTGAGCAAAATTTCCGGCACCATTAGGTATTCCGCCAGCAGTTGGATTTGCAGATAGTGAAATATTTGGAATAGAAGTAAATGTCCAAACATAATCTGATTGTAAGGCTGTACGCAAGGTATCCCTTGCTCCAGTTGTCACGGTTCCAGTGTAAAGAACAAATGGGTTTAATGGGACAGTTGGCTTAAATGTGTAAACAGCTGGATTTGCAGTTGCTGCAATTGTACCATCAACCAAAACACCATTTTGTTTAACGGTGAATGTAGTCTTATTGATGGTTGCTGCATTCATTGCAGTATTAAAAGTAAGTGTAACCGTTTTATCCAATACAACGTCTACTGCTTTATCCATCGGATCTGTCGTAACTTTAGGGCAAAGTCCAACAACTTCTCCTGTGAAGGTGTCTTTTTTACAAGCTGTTATGAAAATTCCAAAAAATAATAATAAAGCTCCAATAGTTTGGAGCGTTTTGATGTAACCTCTGTTTTTGAATATGTTCAAATTCAAAGTAGTTTTTTTGTTCATGATGAATTAAGTTAAGTGAGGGGTCTTTAATTCCATTGTTGGAACTTTGGACTTTATAGAATAATATATGCAAAGTGAGTGCTTACTTTTATTTTCAGGATACGAAGCAAAACTATATTATTTTTTTTTTGAGTAGAATACTGTCTCTATAGGATAGCAGCTCTATTATTAATGAAGAATCACCTCGTTTAAAAACAATGATAATAATTTATTTTTTTTATAAATTATTTAATTTTAAATAAAATAAAATAGAATCTGTGCTCTAAAAAAAGGAATAAGTGTAGTCTCAAGACTAAGTGATTAAAATTAATTCTAATTTTAATCCACTTTATAGAATATAATTTGGGCTATTTAAGAGTTCATGCATTTTTAATTAACTATTTTAATGCAGTATTTTGCGTTTTTTGTTTTAAAAATGCAGGTTCTTTAGTAGATTGTGTTCATGAAATATTTGATAATTTTATTTTTGATATTATCTTCCTTTATTGTAAAAGCGCAACAATACGATATATTAATAAAAAATGCTAGGATTTTAGACGGAACTGGAAACAGCTGGTATAAATCTGACCTAGCAGTTAAAGGAAATTTGATTGTAAAAATTGCCCCATTCATTAATAGTAGCGCTACCAAAGTGATTGATGCAAAAAATAATATACTTTCCCCAGGCTTTATAGACGTTCATACACATATTGAAGGGGATGAATCCAAAATCCCTACTACACAAAGCTTTATTTATGATGGAGTTACTTCCGTAATCACCGGTAATTGCGGGTCTTCTCAAACCAATATCAAAAAATACCTTGATTTTATTGACTCTGTTAAACTATCTATTAATGTAGGAGTTTTAATCGGGCATAATGATGTGAGAAAAGCGGTGATGGGTAGAGCAAATAGAGATCCTTCTCCACAAGAATTAGGGCAGATGGAAGACATAGTGGAACAGGCAATGAAAGATGGTGCTGTTGGCTTATCAACAGGCTTAATTTACATTCCAGGGACTTACACCAAAACACCTGAGATTGTGGCATTGGCGAAAGTTGCTTCAAAATATCACGGGGTTTACGCCACACACATGCGCAGCGAATCTGACAAAGTTAAAGAAGCCATCACAGAGGCTTTAACAATAGGAAAAGAAGCTAATTTACCTGTCGAGATTTCACATTTTAAAATTGGAGGGCAACAGAATTGGGGAGAAAGCGTCCAAACCTTGGCTATGGTAAAACAAGCCCGTTCAGAGGGAATGGATGTGACCATTGATCAATATCCTTATACTGCCAGCAGCACCTCCATCAGCACTTTAGTGCCTGATGATATTTTAGCAGACGGGCAGGATTCTATCAATGCCAGATTGAGTAACCCTATGATTAGAAAGAAAGCAATTGAGGAGATGGTAGCCAGTTTAAAAAGAAGAAAACTCAAGCATTTTAATTATGCGGTAGTAGCCTATTATTCTCCCGATACTTCTTATAATGGCAAAAGTATCGAAGAGATTAATTTAATGCGAGGAGGAAAACATCAGGCTAAAGCTGAAGCTGAAACGGTGTTGTATATTACGGAGCATGACGGAGCAAGTGCTGTTTTTCATGGAATGGGAGATGAGGATTTGAAAAACATCATGAAATATCCTTTTAATATGCCTGCTTCTGATGCTGGAATCAGAGAATTTGGAGCAGGAATGCCTCATCCAAGAGGATATGGAACCAATGCCCGAGTATTAGGAAAGTATGTGAGAGAAGAGCATGTCATAAGTTTAGAAGAAGCGGTAAGAAGAATGACTTCTTTGCCTGCACAGAAGTTTCAACTAAAAGACCGTGGCTTAATTAAAGAAGGAATGAAAGCGGATATTGTGATTTTTAATCCCGAAACAGTAATTGATAAAGCCACTTATGAGAGACCACATGCATTTTCCGCCGGTTTTGAATATGTTTTGGTGAATGGGGGCTTAACGGTTGACAATGGGAAGCATACTGGTTTGAGGAATGGGGTTGCTTTGAGACATGCTTATTAACAATTGAGTTTAGGCTATTGATTTTGCCTAAAGTACGTACCTTTGGTTTTATATAAAAAAAATGAGCAATAATAGCGTTTGCCCTAAGTGCAATTCAGAATTTACTTACCCAGACCAAGATCACATGGTTTGCTCTCAATGCTTCCATGAATGGGTCCCATCGGAGGAAACTGTAGAAGCAGATGCAACTGATAAAGTTTTAGACTCAAATGGTAATGAATTGGTTAACGGCGATTCGGTGATGGTAATAAAAGATCTCCCTGTAAAAGGTTCACCTAAACCTTTAAAGGCAGGAACTAAAGTGAAAAATATTCGCTTGACAGATGGCGATCATAATATCTCTTGTAAAATTGATGGATTTGGTGCGATGAATTTAAAATCGGAGTTTGTGAAAAAGGTGTAGGTTTTTTGCTTAAGGGATAGAAATGCCCGTCTGAGCGTAACGGGCAGGGGTACTCGCTTTTTGTGGCTAAAACCTGAGTAGTATGAATGGATATCCTGGTGCTTTTTCAGCACACGTTTATCATAAATTTCATTAGTAAAATAGTTCGCTAAGTTTATCAACCCAGTCTTCGGGCCTCCGTCATCTGACCTCCGACTTCCCCCAATCAAAATTATTTCTCCCAACCTATTGAAAATCAAAAAATAAAATCCTACTTTTGCAGTCCTTTTGCTTAGGGATGTTAAAAGCTCTGAGACAGAAGATTAAAAAATAGTAACTAAAATTTAAAAAAGCTTAATGCCAACCATTCAACAATTAGTTAGGAAAGGTAGAGTAGCTCTGGAGGATAAGAGTAAATCCCCAGCGTTGGACAGCTGTCCACAGCGAAGAGGCGTATGTACCCGTGTATATACTACTACCCCTAAAAAACCAAACTCAGCAATGCGTAAAGTTGCCCGTGTTCGTTTAACCAATGGAAAAGAGGTGAACGCATATATTCCGGGTGAAGGTCACAACTTACAGGAACACTCTATTGTTTTGGTACGTGGTGGAAGAGTGAAAGATTTACCAGGTGTACGTTATCACATCGTACGTGGTGCACTAGATACAGCAGGAGTTGCAGGAAGAAATCAACGTCGTTCTAAATACGGTACTAAAAAACCTAAACCAGGACAAGTTGCAGCAGCACCAGCAAAAGGGGGTAAAAAGAAATAATTAAACGGAGGACAAGACAATGAGAAAATCGAAACCAAAAAAGAGAATCATTCTGCCTGACCCAAAGTTTAACGACGTGATGGTTACCAGATTTGTAAATAACATGATGTATGATGGAAAAAAATCCATTGCATACGATATATTTTATAGTGCTATTGAAATTGTAGAAACGAAAACCAGTGAAAACGGTTTAGAGCAATGGAAAAAAGCATTAGTAAACATTAGCCCTGCTGTTGAAGTAAAATCAAGACGTGTGGGTGGTGCTAACTTCCAAGTTCCAACAGAAGTAAGACCTGAGCGTAAAATTGCTTTAGGAATGAAATGGTTAATTAGCTATTCAAGAAAGCGTGGTGAAAAAACCATGACTGAGAAATTAGCTGGTGAAATCATCTCTGCGGCAAAAGGCGAAGGTGCGGCTGTTAAGAAAAAAGAAGATACTCATAAGATGGCAGAAGCTAACAAAGCTTTCTCTCACTTTAGATTCTAAGATTACAGATTAAATAGATTAATATGTTTACACCGATTTTTAGCCTCAAACTATTAATCGGTGTAATTATTTAAAATCCCAATAAAACATTTATAATGTCAAGAGATTTAAGATACACAAGAAACATTGGAATTGCTGCCCACATTGATGCGGGTAAAACAACAACAACAGAGCGTATTCTTTACTATTCTGGTGTGAGCCATAAAATTGGTGAGGTACATGATGGTGCTGCAACAATGGACTGGATGGCACAAGAACAAGAACGTGGTATTACCATTACTTCTGCCGCCACTACAGTTGATTGGAAATATAGAGGTCAAAATTACCATATCAATATTATTGATACTCCAGGTCACGTAGATTTTACTGTTGAGGTAAACCGTTCTTTACGTGTGTTAGACGGATTGGTATTTTTGTTTTCTGCAGTTGATGGTGTTGAGCCTCAATCAGAAACTAACTGGCGTTTAGCAAATAATTACAACGTATCTCGTATTGGTTTTGTGAACAAAATGGACAGAGCTGGTGCGGATTTCTTAAAAGTTGTTAAGCAGGTAAAAGATATGTTGGGAAGTAATGCTGTGCCATTACAAATTCCTATCGGTTCTGAAGACGGTTTCAAAGGAGTGGTTGATTTAATCAATTGGAGAGGAATTATCTGGAATGAAGAAGATAAAGGAATGACTTTTACAGAAATTCCTGTTCCTGAAGATTTGATTGAAGAAGCAACAGAGTGGAGAGAGAAATTGTTAGAATCAGTTGCTGATTATGATGAATCTTTGATGGAGAAATTTTTTGATGCTCCAGAAACGATTACTGAGCGTGAAATCTTAGATGCGTTACGTAAAGCAGTGATTGATGCTTCTATCGTTCCTATGGTTTGTGGTTCATCTTTCAAAAATAAAGGCGTACAAACCATGTTGGATTATGTGATGGAATTATTGCCTTCTCCAATGGATCAAGAGGCTATTAAAGGAACTCACCCAGATACTGGTGCTGAATTAACACGTAAGCCAGATGAGAAAGAACCATTTGCAGCTTTAGCATTTAAAATTGCAACAGATCCTTTCGTAGGCCGTTTATGTTTCATCAGAGTATACTCTGGAAATTTAGAGGCAGGTTCTTATATCTATAACGTACGTTCAGGAAACAAAGAACGTATTTCAAGGATTTTCCAAATGCATGCTAACAAGCAAAACCCAATTCCTAACGTAGGAGCTGGAGATATTGCTGCTGTAGTTGGATTTAAGGATATCAAAACTGGAGATACACTTTGCGAAGAAAAGAATCCAATTATTTTGGAATCAATGAACTTTCCTGATCCTGTTATTGGATTAGCTATTGAGCCAAAAACTCAAGCTGATATGGATAAATTAGGTATGGCCTTAAATAAATTGGCTGAAGAAGATCCAACTTTCAAAGTTCATACAGATGAAGATTCTGGTCAAACCATTATTCAAGGTATGGGTGAGCTTCACTTAGATATTTTAATGGATCGTTTAAAGCGTGAATTTAAAGTAGAAGTAAATCAAGGAGCACCACAAGTTGCTTACAAAGAAGCAATTACTGGTACCACTCAACATAGAGAAACTTATAAAAAACAAACAGGTGGTCGTGGTAAATTTGCTGATATACAGGTAATTATTTCTCCTTCTGAAGAAGGTAAACTAGGATTAGAATTTATCAACGAAATTTCTGGTGGTTCTATTCCTCGTGAATTTATCCCATCTGTACAAAAAGGTTTTGAAAACTCTTTATCAAACGGCGTTTTAGCTGGTTACCCGGTAACTGGTATGAAAGTTCGTTTAATTGATGGATCTTTTCACGCTGTCGATTCAGATGCTTTATCTTTTGAATTAGCTGCAAGAATAGCCTTTAGAGAGGCCTTACCTAAATGTAAGCCGGTTTTAATGGAGCCAATCATGAAGATTGAGGTTTTAACTCCAGAGGAAAACATGGGTGACGTGATGGGAGATTTAAACAGAAGAAGAGGTCAGTTGCAAGGTATGGATACAAGAGCAGGTGCTCAAGTAATCAAGGCTTTGGTGCCGCTTTCAGAAATGTTTGGGTATGTAACTCAATTACGTACAATCACATCTGGTAGAGCAACTTCAACAATGGAATTTGATCATTACGATCCAGCTCCAAAAGGAGTTCAAGAAGAAGTAATTGCTAAAGTTAAAGGAGCAAAAGCTAACGCTTAGTAAAGTTATAGGTTGTAAGTTTAAAGTTGTAAGTGAAAACTTATCGCACTTAAAACTTATAACCTAATACTTAAAACTTTCCAAATAAAAATAAACCCGATTTCCGTTACAAATAGCTCTAACGGTAAATCATAAAACAAAAATAATGAGCCAAAGAATTAGAATTAAATTAAAATCTTACGATTACAACTTGGTAGATAAATCTGCTGAGAAGATTGTAAAAACTGTTAAACCTACGGGTGCAGTAGTTAGTGGTCCAATTCCTCTTCCAACAGAGAAGAAAATTTACACTGTATTACGCTCTCCTCACGTTAACAAAAAAGCTAGAGAGCAATTTCAATTATGTTCTTACAAAAGATTATTAGACATTTATAGTGCATCAGCAAAAACTGTTGACGCTTTAATGAAATTAGAATTACCTTCAGGTGTTGAAGTTGAAATCAAAGTCTGAGTAATTT
>JACMOI010000017.1 GCA_014378105.1 Pseudopedobacter sp. | reverse complement strand
GCCGATGTAAATGGTGATGGAATAATTGGTGCTGCAGAGCATCCCGTTTGGTCATCTAGGATTATTACAGATTTATCTGTTGGGTATAAAATAGGTAAGGGTAAGCCAACCAGATTTGTAATTGGCGCAAATAATGTTTTCGATATCTATCCAGATAAGAATTTAGCGAGTCTTAGCAACTCTAATCAGTTCATTTATTCTAGAAACGTATCTCAATTTGGATTTAACGGCAGATTTCTATTTGCTCGCTTAACACGTTCTTTCTAATATAAAATATATTTTTCTTAAACAAAAGGCTGTCTTTGAATCTAAAGACAGCCTTTTTTATGGCATTTTAATTAAACCAAAATAGTACATCATCAATCCAAAAATGATAACTACTAATCCCATTAGAAAATAGTTTGTTTTTGGAGCCTTACCATATTTATATTTGTAATAAAGCCCGTAGATAATTAAACCAATAGTATAAAAGGTCAATCCAAGGATGAATGTTACTGCTAAAGTTTTCATGTTATGAATTTAAATCATTGATTAGAATCTACTCATAATTCATTTGTTACATTTTCAATAAAACATTTCTTATCCCTATTCTAAAATCCCATATTTACATACAAATATGCCTTTACTATTCTCTTTGCTATTTAATGATTTAAGTGCTTGGTGGCTGATTCCTTGTTTACTATTAGGTTTCGGTTTGGCTTTTGTGCTTTATCAAAAGAGTGCATTAGAAGATAAAAAAGTTAAATGGATTTTATTTTCATTAAGAGGAATTCTATTTAGTTTATTAGTGTTTTTACTGCTATCGCCACTCATTAAACTCACCCAAAAGCAATTAGAAAAACCACTGATTATTATTGCTCAGGATGCTTCTGCATCGATAAAAAGTGCAACTGGTTCTAGACTTGACGCTGTAGCTTATCATCGCGATTTAGAAAATTTAGCTAAAAGTATTGGGGATAATGCCGAGGTGAAAATCTTGAATTTTGGCGATGAGGTAAAAGAAGGTTTTGATTTTAAGCAAACTGAAAAACAAACTGATTTCTCTATCTTACTGAATTACATTCAGGAGCAATACGGTGATCGTAATATTGGGGCTTTAATTTTAAGTTCTGATGGGATTATTAATCGTGGCGCTAATCCGATTAATCAAATCAATCAAATTAAATATCCTATTTATAGCATTGCTTTAGGAGATACGATCCCTAAGCGAGATTTAATTTTAGCTCAAGTCAATTATAATAACCTGGTTTATTTAGGCAATGATCATCAGTTAGAGATTGAAGTTCAGGCGAATAAAGCGAATGGTACAAAATCTCAATTAGTAGTTAAAAACAATGATGGACAAACACAAGCTCAATATTTTAGCGTTAGCGGTGATGAGTGGCGACAAAAGTTTATCATTAATTTGGAAACTAAAAAAAAAGGAATTCAAAAAATTGAAGTTCAGATTGTCCCTGTAAAAGATGAGTTTTCAGTTCAAAATAACCATCAAACTATTTTTGTAAATGTGTTAGATGGCCGCGAAAAGGTTTTGATTTTAGCTGATGCGCCACATCCAGATATTGCCGCTTTAAAAGAGGCCATTGAAAATAATAAAAACTACGAAGTAAAAGTTGCTTTTGCAGATGACTTACCGAAAAACTTTCAGGATTATGGACTAATTGTTTTCCATTCTTTGCCATCCATCAATCATCCGATTACCAGTTTCTTAGCGCAAACTCGACAAAAATCAAGGTGGTTTATCGTCGGTACGAATACAAACACATCGGCTTTAAGCCAGATTCAAGGTTTGTTGAATATGAATGTATCTGGAAATGCGACACAGGATTATCTTCCCCAATTCAATAAAGATTTTTATGCTTTTTCCTTAAGCGATAGAACTAAGGAACGTTTGCAAAATCTGGCTCCTTTGGTTGCACCCTTTGGTAATTATTATTTAAAATCTGCTGGGGTAGTATTGTTCAATCAAAGGATAGGAAATGTAAATACACCAGCACCATTGTTAAGCTTTGGTGATGACGGAGGTGCTAAAATCGCGGTTTTAACCGGAGAAGGGATTTGGCGTTGGCGTTTAGAGGATTTTGCTAAAAATGATAACCATGATGCGGTGGATGAATTGATTTCAAAATCAGTTCAATACCTGAATGCTAAAGATGATAAACGAAAATTTAGGGTTTACCCAAGTAAAGACCGTTTTGCCGAGAATGAGCATATTATTTTAAATGCCGAGTTATACAACGATGCTTATGAGTTGAATAATGAGCCTGATGTGAGCATCGATATTCAAAGTAAATCAGGAAAAAAATTTAGTTATTTATTTTCGAGAGTAGGTCAGGGCTATCAGTTAGATGCTGGGTTTCTTCCGTCTGATGAATATAGTTTTTCTGCAAAAGCTGTTTTGGGTAAGAATAGTTATGCTGCCAAAGGTGAATTTTTAATCGAAGAACTAAATGCTGAATTGATGCAGACGACCGCCAATCACCAACTTTTATACAATATGGCGGTGCAAAGCGGTGGTAAAATGGTAATGCCTAATCAGATTAGTTTGTTGAAAGATATCATTCCTAAAAATGAAAAAGTAAAAACCATTAGTTATGAAGAACATAGTTATGAAAATATCATCAATTTAAAATGGATTTTTGTG
>JACMOI010000119.1 GCA_014378105.1 Pseudopedobacter sp. | reverse complement strand
TTATTTGCAGTTACGTTAGTTTCAATGGATTTATAAAGTTGGAACCCAGCGTAACCAGCCCAATCAGTGAAAAATAAAGTAATGCTTATAAATAACAATATTTGCCAAAAGGGATATATAAATAATATTGGAATATAAATGATGCCAATCACAACGCTCCAAATGATATTTTTAGCCAACATTTTGTTAGCTTGTTTCAAAGGATTTTTTAATCCTTTGCTATTTAGTTGATCAATGCTGTTGATCTCCGGAAGTTTTTTGTAGGATGCTTCTGTGGCTTTCCAAATTTCTTTTAAGTCCATCAGATCTGTTTTAAAAGGGTTTGTAATTGATTTTTTATTCTGAAAAGCTTAACGCCGATATAATTTGGAGTAATACCTAGAATATCTGCAATTTCAGGATTTTCATAACCTTCTAGATTAAGTGTAATAATGACTCTATCCGTTTCAGCTAGTTGTCTAATTGCCTGATGGAGTCTTTGTACATCTTCATTTTTATCGCTTTGAGGAGCTGTCGGAACTATTAAATCTTCCATGGTATCATATATAGCTGATTGGTTTTTTGTTCTTTCTGTTAAAAGTTAATATGGTATTTAAAGCTAATTGATATAGCTAAGTGCTAAATTTAGATTTGCCTTGAAAAGATTGGATACTTTTCCAAGCATTCAGAAGAATTTCCTGATAAAGATCATTACGATCATCAATAGAATAGGCATAAAGACTGATCAATTTCAGTATCATCCCTTTACATTGCTTTATTTCTTGAATAAATTTACCTTCGTTCAAATGAATAATTTTATTGAGTAATTTCTAAACCAAATGTTGTAAAGGCTAAATCTATGTGAGTGATTAACCATACTTTTTGCTATTATGATCTTTTCCCAAAAGAAACTTGGGGATTAAAGGGATCAAAGACTAAATCTAAGCCAGTCATGATAGGTGCTGTTTTCCAGTCTTTTAAAAAAATAAACACTATTTCATTCAGAAGCATTCGGGCATAAGCCATTCGATTGAAAAAAATTGATTGAGGTCGAGGTGCTAGATTAACGTCTTTATTTTCCATTGTTTTAATCATTTTACAATGGGTAGCGATTTCGTTTGTTTTATTACAAACAAAAGGAAATATTTTTAAGTAATTAATTTAAAGGTTTTTACCTAATTTTTCTAACATGTCTGAAGGGACGTTTTCAAGATCAAGAACTAAAAATCCGTCTAAACAATCAGAAAATTTAGGGTCTATATTAAAACAGATAATTTTTGCATTTAATGCAATGTATTGTCTCAATAATACTGGAACTTTTATATGTGTAGTTTCAATTTCAGAAATCAGGCTATCTAGATTTTTAAAAGAACTGCTAGAAGAAGTAAGGATATCTGCATCAATTTTTGAAAAATCAACCTTGAATTTCTTTCTGGGTTTCACCATCTGAGCCATTTCCTGATCAAAGTGATTCTTATAGATGAAATTCACAATCAAGGATTTAGAGAATTTACTGAAGGAATTGCTGATAGATACTGGCCCAATTAAATATCGGTAGCGTGGATTATCTATTAAATATTTTAGAATACCTTTCCACAAAAGGAATAAAGGCAAAGGTCTTTGTTGATATTCTTTTCTAATCCAAGATCGACCTAATTCTAATCCAGTTCTTAAAACTGGGTACAATTGAGATTTAATTTTAAAAAGCTCATAGAGATAAAATCCTTTTTTCCCGAAGCTATCATAAATCTCATCACCTTTCCCTATTCGATAAGCGCCTACCACGATTTTAGCCTCTAAATCCCAAATAAATAAATGGTTATAGTAAATATCGTAACTATCTAAATCAGTGGGTTTATTAGTCCCTTCGCCAATCTCTCTAAAAGTTACTTCTCTTAATCTTCCTATTTCTTTAATGATATTAGGAATATGAGCAGTAGGCGTGATAAAAACTTCATAGTTTTTTTCAGTCCAAACTTTGAAATTTTCTCTTAAAAATATCACCTCTTTCTCCATTAACTCTAGATCAATAGGTCTTTCAATCTCTTCTGGTTGATTTCTTATTTTAAATAAGTCTCTGGATTTGAAAATACTTTTTTTGTTTTCTAAACCTACTCCTAAAGCATAAGTTTTTGCTCTTAGAAAAGCTAAAAGATTTGGAATATTATCATTTTGAGGGATATCTGCAAAGGCAATTGGTTTCCCAATTCTAACTTTAATTGTATGTCCTTTTTTATTAAATAATTCTGATGGAAGTTTTGCAGTTCTTAAGGTTGGATGAATAAGCGAAAGTAGATTAAATAACAGTCCATTGTTTCCATGGAAATAGATAGGAAGAACAGGTGCTTTAGATTTACTAATTAGCTTACCAACCACTGGATGCCACAATTTATCAGTGATTTGTTGTTGCCCAATTTTATAGGTAGAAACTTCTCCAGCAGGAAAAATTCCAATTGGTGTTCCGTTGTTTAATAATGTTAAAGTTGTTTTTATGCCGCTAATGCTTGATGAATGTTCAACATTTTCAAAAGGGTTAACAGCGACAAAGAAATTACTCAGGTTTGGTATCTTCTTGAGGATAAAATTAGCCATTACTTTGGCATCCGGTCTTATACTGCATAAAATTTTAATTAAAACTAAACCTTCAATTCCTCCATACGGATGGTTAGCAATTGCTGTAAATGCACCTTCTAGTGGAATATTTTTTAAATCATTTTCACTGACTTCAACCTTAACGCCAACTAATCTTAAAATTTCGTCAACAAACTCAACTCCTTCAAATTGCTCCGCTTTTTCAAAGGTTTCATTGATGTCATTAATTTTCATAATCTCCATTAACAAAGAGGCTAAACCGGGCATCCTAAGCTTATTGAGTTTAGTAGCTTTTGCAAATTCTTCGGAGGTTATAATTTTCATTTTACAAATATGTAAGATTTAACTTAAAAATACTCCTTTTATGGTATTGCAAATGTGCGATTAAGAAATTAAATTTATAGCATCTATTTAGCTATGAATCAAAAACTTAAACATTACTTGGAAATCACTAGAAAAGAATTGAGAGGCATTATCGTCTTTTTGATCATTCTATTATTGATTTACTTAACACCTTATTTGTTCGAAAAATTAATAACTCCATCTTCAAAAATCACAGTGGAGACTTTAGATTCTCAGATTAAGGACATCGAAAGTTTTGATCAAAAAAGTGAAAAATCATCTAAGGAAAATTTTTCTCAAAATGAAAACCAACAAACGGTTCTATTTAATTTTAATCCCAATAATTTAGAGATAGAAGATTGGATGAAATTAGGTCTTTCAGAAAAGCAAGCAAGAACAATTAAGAATTACGAAGCAAAAGGAGGGAGGTTCAAAACTAAAGCAGATGTTGAAAAAATGTATTCTATTTCTGCATCAACTTATGAAAAACTAGCTCCTTATATTCAAATTCCAGACGAAAATTCAGCTGGTTTTGAAGACAAGACACAAGAAATGAATACGGCAAAAATTGAAAATGTTAAATCAACATCTCCAAAAGTTATTTTAGACATTAATAAAGCCGATTCTGCTGAATTTACCCAAATCAAAGGTATTGGTCCTGCATTTGCATCAAGGATTGTAAAATATAGAAGTCGATTAGGTGGTTTTTACAAAAAAGAACAATTACAAGAAGTTTGGGGATTAGATTCGATAAAATATGCTCAAATAAAGAATCAAACAATCATTAGCAATATTCAACTACATCAAATAAATATCAACAATTGTACTTTTGATGAGTTTAAAACCTTCCCTTATTTAAGTTACAAGCAGATGAATGCCATAATAAATTATAGAATTCAACATGGGGATTACAAAGTTCTGGATGATTTAAATAAAATCACAATCTTAAACACAGATTTAATAAAAAAAATAGCACCCTATATTACGCTTAAATGATAGATCAAAGAATTAAAGCAGCCGTAGGAGATGTAAAAGATTTCCCCAAAGAAGGAATTATATTTAAAGATATTACCCCTAATTTAAAAGATCAAGAATTATGTTCAGTTATTGTAGATGCTTTTGTTGCCCAGTTAAAATCAATTGATTTTGACGTAATTGCTGGAATAGAAAGTAGAGGTTTTTTATTCGGATTGATGATAGCCAATAAAATGAATAAGTCTTTTATCCCGATAAAAAAAGCAAACAAACTGCCTTAAAAAACTATACAACTGCGTTATGATTTAGAGTACGGCTCGGCAACTATTGAAATGCATGAGGATGTATTTATAAAAGGCAAAAAGGTATTAATACACGATGATCTTTTAGCAATAGGAGGTACTGTTGAAGCAACTTCTTTATTGATACAAAAAATGGGAGGAGAGATTGCTGGTTTTTCTTTCTTAATAAGTTTAGATTTTTTAAAAGGAAAAGAAAGACTTTTAAAATTTTCTAAAAATAATTTTTCATTAGCTTCCTATTAATAAAATAGCTTTTTCTCAATTTAACTTTATCATTTATACCGAAAACTAAATTGGCTCAATTTAGTTTAACATAGAAGATACAAAATATTGAATTTGATTTCATTATTTTGCAAAAAACCAATTATTAAATGATGAATTCGAACGATTTAGCAGTAGACGGATATAATTTCACCCAATCAGAAAACCAAACGATGGTAGCGCAAATGGTCAAAGACTTTGCGCAAAAACACATCAAACCAAACTTGATGGAATGGGATGAAGCACAATTTTTTCCAGTTGATGTTTTTAAGAAACTAGGTGAGTTAGGTTTAATGGGAGTTTTAGTCCCTGAAGAGTATGGCGGAGCTGGGATGGGATATTTCGAATACGTAAAAGTAATAGAAGAAATATCTAAAGTATGTGGTGCAATTGGACTTTCAGTAGCAGCGCATAATTCACTTTGTACCAATCATATTTTAACTTTCGGAAACGAGGAGCAAAAGAGAAAGTGGTTGCCAAAATTGGCTACTGCCGAATGGATAGGAGCCTGGGGCTTAACGGAGGCTAATACAGGTTCTGATGCATTAGGAATGAATACTACTGCAGTTTTAAATGGAGATCATTACATTGTAAACGGAGCAAAAAATTGGATTACTCATGGTAAATCGGGAAATGTAGCAGTTGTAATGGTGAGAACTGGAGAGAAGGGAGATTCTAAAGGTATTTCTGCTATTGTGATTGAAATGGGAACTCCGGGTTTTACTTCTGGTAAGAAAGAAAATAAGTTAGGCATGAGAGCCTCTGAAACTACGGAGCTTATTTTTGATAATGTCAAAGTACCAAAAGGAAACTTATTAGGTGTAGAAGGTGATGGCTTTAAACAAGCTATGAAAATTTTAGACGGAGGAAGAATTTCAATCGCAGCATTATCGTTAGGTATCGCTAAGGGCGCATATGAAGCTGCATTAGCTTACGCTAAAGAACGTCACCAATTTGGACAACCCATTGCAAGTTTTCAAGTGATTGCTTTCAAATTAGCAGATTTAGCAACTGAGATTGAAGCTTCAGAGTTATTAATTTATCAGGCTTCTGATTTAAAAAATAGAGGTAAGAAAATGACCAAAGAATCGGCCATGGCTAAATATTTCGCTTCTGAGGTTTGTGTAAAAGCAGCAACTGAAGCTATTCAAATATTTGGTGGCTATGGTTATACAAAAGATTTCCCGGTAGAGAAATTTTATAGAGATTCAAAGCTTTGTACCATTGGCGAGGGAACAAGTGAAATCCAAAAGATTGTCATTTCAAGAGAAATACTAAAATAGACATCAACCAAAAACGGTTTGACTTTATAAAGTCAAACCGTTTTTGGTTTAATAATTCTAGACTATTATGCCTTTTCACTTTTATTACTTCTGGTAATAATTACAAGTATCAAAATAAATACAGCAATACCTATTGCCCATACCCATGGCTGGCCGTACCATACTGTTCCACCATTATCTGTGTTTATATTAACATCTACTTTTTTAGGAACATCTTGAGCAAATGCATATATATTTGTGCAAAGCACTAAAATAAATGCGATTGATAGTTGAAACGCTTTCTTAATTGAGTTTTTAGTTTTCATAATCTTTTTAATTTTTAGTTTGACATTTTGATGATACTTTTACAATTACTAAGCCAAAAATTCTTTATATGATTAATCTAAAGTTTTGAAAAGTAGCTAAATAGAGAATGAGAAGTTTTAATTTGAAAAATAAGAATAAAGACAAGCTAAATGATTTATTTGGAAAAGTTAAGGAAGATTACTTTAGCTTTAATCAGATAGAAAAGTATTTCAGGAACAAGGATGATCATAAATCTCATCAGGTTTTAAGCGATAAAACAAGTGCTGATTTAGATTTTCAAGAATTATTTATGTTTTTAGACAGAACAACCTCTAAGGTTGGTCAACAATACTTCTATAATAAGCTCAGAACGATTCCTATCCGTGATGCAAATCAAACAAAAGAAAAAGAAGATATTATTCACCTACTTACAGAAAGACCTGATTTCAGATTAGATGTGCAAGTAGAGCTTTCAAAATTGAAAAATGATAAATCTTTTTTCATCAACGCTTTATTTCAAGACCAACATATCGAGCCTCCTAAATGGTTTATCTTAATCAAATTTTTATCATTTACAAGCATAGCATCTTTTATACTGATGTTCTTTAACACACATCTATTCTTTGTTTTTCTGGCTACTTTTATTTTTAATTTGGGTGTTCATTACTGGAATAAGAATAACCTGTATCCTTATTTAGCTTCTCTACCTCAGCTCTTAAAATTGCATCAGGTTGCAAAAGTTCTATTTAATAACAGCAATTTTAAGAAGTTAAATCCCAATTTAGAAAAGCCGCTTAATACGATATCCAAATTAAAAGCTCGGATGTTTTTATTTAGGTTGGAAGCGGGCGTTCAAGGGGATTTTGAAACCGTAATTTGGGCATTTTTAGAATTATTCAAAATTGCTTTCCTTATGGAACCACTTTTACTTTTTGGAGTCTTAGAAGTTTTGGATAAAAAGCGTGATGAAGTTGAAAGTATTTTTGATTTTGTTGGCGAGGTTGATAGTTTGGCTTCCATTACTTCGTTAAGGTCAGCTCTAAACGTTTATTGCCATCCAAAAATAGTTGATGAAAACGTTAAGATTAAAACCGAATCAATTTATCATCCTTTAATTAAAGAATGTGTAAGTAATGGTATTTATTTGAATGATAAATCAGTTTTACTTACCGGCTCAAATATGTCGGGTAAAACATCATTTATTAGAGCCATAGGAATTAACGTTTTGACGGGGTTAACGCTAAATACTTGCTTTGCAGAGCAATTTTCTATGCCTTGGCTTAAACTCTATTCGGCAATAAGAATCAGCGACGACTTATTAAATGATAAAAGCTACTATTTTGAAGAAGTCATTTCTATAAAAGAGATGATCGATAATAGTAGGACTCCAGAGGCTAATTTATTTCTTTTAGATGAGATATTTAAGGGGACTAATACAATAGAAAGAATTGCAGCTGGAAAAGCAGTGTTATCTTATTTATCCCAAAATAACAATACAGTTTTTGTCTCTACTCATGATATAGAATTAGCCGATTTACTTTTAGAAGAATATGACCTTTATCACTTTAGCGAGAAAGTAGACAAACAAACTGTTGCTTTTGATTATAAGATTAAAACAGGTAAACTAAAAAATAGAAATGCAATTAAAATACTAGAAGTCAATGATTACCCTAAGAGCATTATCTCTGAAGCAATAGCCATTACAAAAGCTTTAGAGAAAGGTTAAAGTCTAACTCTCAAATTCTTTTCTCTTTCTACAAAATTTATTTATCTTTGCAACCCGACGGAATTTTAAAAGGGATAGAAAGGTGGTATTTAACAAGTGATTATTATCAATGTAAAAGATGGCGAATCAATTGACAGAGCGCTAAAACGTTTTAAGAAGAAATTCGAAAAAACAGGTGTTTTAAGAGAACTTCGTAGTCGTCAAGCTTATGAAAAAAAATCTGTAGCTAGAAGAATGGAAGTAAAACATGCCATCTATGTAGAAGGAATGAATAAAGAATTATAATCTTTTTAGATTATAATTCTTTTCTATATGTAAACTATTTGTATATTCACTTTTAGAGTATGTGCAAATAGTTTTTATGTTTTTAGAGCAATATTTAAAATATCTACAATACGAAAAAAGGTATTCCCAACATACCTTAATTGCTTATAAAAAAGACCTCTCACAATATTATCAATTCTTAAAATCTTCAGAAAATGAAGTTTTAACTGCTAATCATCATACCATAAGGTCATGGATGGTCAATTTGATGGATGAAAATATTGATGGCAGATCAATCAACAGGAAAATCTCTGCATTAAGATCTTTTTATAAATTCTTGATAAAGGAAAATTTTCTTATCGAGAATCCAGTAATCAAAGTTCAAACTCCAAAAGTGGCTAAGAAATTACCGACTTTTATTCCTCATGAAAAGCTAAATAGTTTATTAGATAATGAAGATTCTTTTAGTGATGATTTCTCAGGATTGAGAGATAAAATGGTTATTGAATTACTTTTTGGAACCGGAATAAGATTGAGCGAATTACTTAATCTCACTGTAAATTCAGTAAAGGCACAGGAAAGAACAATTAAAGTTTTAGGAAAAAGAAATAAAGAAAGAATCGTACCTGTGAATCAATCTTTATTTAGCTTAATCGAAAATTATAATTTGGAAAAAAATAAACAAGAATTTTCCAATAATTCGAATTTATTGATCGTTACAAATACAGGTGCTGCGGCTTATCCGAAATTAATTTATCGATTAGTGCAAAAATACTTGTCAACCATATCCACTTTAGATAAAAAAAGTCCTCACGTCTTAAGGCATTCTTTTGCAACAAGTCTTTTAAATAAAGGGGCAGATATAAACGCAATAAAAGAACTTCTTGGGCATGCAAATTTAGCCGCTACCCAAGTTTATACACATAATTCAATCGAAAGGCTAAAATCAATTTACAAACAAGCTCATCCAAAAGCTTAAAAAAAGGAGGAAAAATGAAAATTGGAATTCAATCAATCCATTTTGATGCTGACCAAAAGTTGTTGGCATTTATTCAGAAGAAGGTAAATAAGCTAGATCAATTTTATGATCAGATTATTAGTGGAGAAGTCTACTTAAAAGTGGATAACGCAACAGAGCAAACAAATAAGAAAGTTGAAATTAAATTGATGATACCCGGGAATACCTTATTTGCTAAAGAAGAATGTAAAAGTTTTGAGGAAGCAACAGACCTTTCTTTAGAGTGTTTGCGAAAGCAAATTAAGAAACATAAAGATAAAATAAGATCACATGAAAGCAATCATAAAGATTTGGTAAATCAGTTAATTAATTAGAAAAGTTAAATGTGTGGTTTTAAAGCCACTAAATATAAAAAATCGGTGAGTTGAAAATTCATCGATTTTTTTTTGAAAAAAATTTTGTTCAAGTTTTAATTTTCGTATTTTTGCAGTCCCTTAAGCAAATGACTTGATGGGAAACAAAGAAATAGTTCTTTATATTATTAAAAAGCCTCCTTAGCTCAGCTGGTAGAGCAACTGACTTGTAATCAGTAGGTCATTGGTTCGATCCCGATAGGAGGCTCATTCTAAAATTTAGAATGATTAATTTTTTATTTACGATTTGTAAAAATCTTGAATTTAAATTTATCTGTTTTTAAATAGAATATGGGGGGGTTCCAGAGCGGTCAAATGGGACGGACTGTAAATCCGTTACTTCGGTTTCGAAGGTTCGAATCCTTCTCCCCCCACTGGAATTACGATTTTGGAATTGTTATTTACGATAAGTTACTTGACTCGTAAATTTAAACTCAAAAATCGTAAATAATAATGCGGAAGTAGCTCAGTTGGTAGAGCGATAGCCTTCCAAGCTATAGGTCGCGAGTTCGAACCTCGTCTTCCGCTCAAAGGATGAGTTCATTGGTAAGATGAGTTTGTTAAAGAAAAAAGTTCATTTAGTTCAATAGTTTTTAACTAATGAGCTATTTTGTTGTTTGAACTTAATGAACTAATAAGCCGAAGTAGCTCAGCGGTAGAGCACTTCCTTGGTAAGGAAGAGGTCATGGGTTCAAGTCCCATCTTTGGCTCGCTAAAATATTAAAGAATAAAAAATAAAAATTAACCTAGTAATAAGTAAAAATCATGGCAAAAGAAAAATTTGACCGTAGTAAGCCACACTTAAACATCGGTACAATCGGTCACGTTGACCACGGTAAAACTACATTAACTGCAGCTATCACTAAAGTTTTAGCAGATGCAGGTTATTCTGAAGCTCGTTCATTCGCTTCTATTGACTCTGCTCCAGAAGAAAAAGAAAGAGGTATCACTATTAACACAGCTCACGTTGAGTATTCAACTGCTCTTCGTCACTATGCTCACGTTGACTGTCCAGGTCACGCGGATTATGTGAAGAACATGGTTACTGGTGCTGCTCAAATGGACGGTGCAATTATCGTAGTTGCTTCGACTGATGGTCCTATGCCACAAACTCGTGAGCATATTTTATTAGCTCGTCAGGTTGGTGTTCCTTCATTAGTTGTATTCATGAATAAAGTGGATATGGTTGATGATCCAGAATTATTAGAATTAGTTGAAATGGAAATTCGTGAATTATTATCTTTCTACGATTTCCCAGGAGATGATATTCCAGTTATTCAAGGTTCTGCTTTAGGTGGATTAAATGGAGATCCAAAATGGGTTGGAAAAATTATGGAATTGATGGATGCTGTTGATAGCTACATTCCAATTCCTCCACGTTTGACAGAACTTCCTTTTTTAATGCCTGTTGAAGATGTTTTCTCGATTACTGGTCGTGGAACTGTTGCAACTGGTCGTATTGAAAGAGGTATAATTAACTCTGGAGAAGGTGTTGATATCTTAGGTATGGGTGCTGAAAACTAAAAGTCTACAGTAACTGGAGTTGAGATGTTCCGTAAGATATTAGATAGAGGTGAAGCTGGTGATAACGTAGGTTTATTATTACGTGGTATTGAGAAAACTGATATCCGTCGCGGTATGGTTATTTGCAAGCCAGGTTCTGTAACTCCTCACACTGATTTCAAAGCTGAGGTTTATGTATTATCAAAGGCTGAAGGTGGTCGTCACACTCCATTCTTTAATAAGTATCGTCCACAATTCTATTTTAGAACAACAGATGTAACTGGTGAGATTACATTAGCAGAAGGCGTAGAAATGGTAATGCCAGGTGATAACGTAACAATTACTGTTAAGTTAATCAACGCAATCGCAATGGAAAAAGGTCTACGTTTCGCTATCCGTGAAGGTGGTAGAACAGTAGGTGCTGGTCAGGTAACTGAGATCTTAAAATAATTATATTTTAAGAAAATATATAAAAGTACTTAGGGAAAAACTCCCTAAGTACTTTTTATCTAATAAAAGTTTTAGTTTTTATTAGAATTAAAATTTATAAACGGGAATAGTTCAACGGTAGAATAGAGG
>JACMOI010000118.1 GCA_014378105.1 Pseudopedobacter sp. | reverse complement strand
CGGATTTATTGATCAATTAGTGGGCGGAGTTGGAACACGCAGAGGAAGACGGGTGGGTGATAATATATATGCTGGCGACGCATTAGATTTTTGGAGAGTGCTATTAGCTGATAAAAACAATAAAAGGTTATTATTATACGCGGAAATGAGACTTCCTGGTGAGGCTTGGCTAGAATTTAAAATAATAGAAAGAGACGGGTATAAATTTCTAAGTCAGATTGCAACGTTTAGACCTAACGGATTATGGGGTAGAATTTACTGGTGGATGATGTGGCCATTCCATTTGTTTATATTTAACGGAATGGCTAAAAATATCATCCAGTACCAAAATAATTAAAACCAGCAATTAGCTTTCAAAACTGATACACTCTTTGAGCTCTTTTTCACTATAGCTCAATCCATACTGTTTCAAGACGTCGTCTGGCACTCCATTCCATTGATTAGGTACATTTCCCATATAACCTATATCTTTATATCCCATTTCTGTGGTATAAAATCCAGTTGCAGTTAGATTGCGCATTAAGCTGAAAAAATTCACCCCTTGTAAAACTTCTGGTTTTGCTTTTTTTGGATAAGCTATTTCATCTATCACTAACATTCTTTGTGACCCGTCGCACATCTTAAACGATTTATTGAATTTTTTTAAACATCGCACATCTAACCATCTCAGTCCGCCACGCATAGGAACTTGGTGCTTGGGCATATCTTTCACTATATATTCGATAAATTCTGGAACTTTAGCATCGGTAGCACTTCCGCTAACATCGTCTTTAGGTATAATAATGTCTGCTAAAATCGATATTGAAGCCATCTCATCTACAGTAAAAAAATTTTCTTCTGCGGGGATTTTCTGCTCATGAAGCTTTTCTTCCGACATACGATCGGGACCTGTACCTAAAGCTTTTTTCTCATCAGCTTTTTTAGGTCCAGTATTGCAAGCACTCGCTATAGTTCCTGCGGCAACCGAGGTGATTACTAATGCTTTAATGGATTCTCTTCTATTCATTTCCTTTGCTTAAAGATTATTCTTTTTCATTTCACTGATAATATATTCGGATGCTCGCATAGATAAAGCTAAAATTGTCCAAGTTATATTTTTATCAGCCTGAGAGACAAACTGTCCCCCATCTACACAAAACAAATTTTTAACGTCATGTGACTGACTATATTTATTCAGTACAGATGTTTTTGGATTATTACCCATTCTTACAGTACCAGCTTCATGAATGATATTGCCAGGATTATGTAGACCATAATTATTCTCAGGCCCATCATCACCACCCCAAGTAACCACCGCCCCCATAGAATGCAAGATTTCTTTAAAAGTCTCTTTCATATGTTTAGCTTGCTTTATTTCGTAATCACTCCAAGAAGTATGAAACTTCAATACAGGAATTCCGAATTTATCTACCACATCATTATCAATTTCACAAAAATTGTCTTCTCTTGCGATTCCCTCTCCTCTACCCGCCATCCCTACATGTGCCCCAAAAAGATAACGATAATCTTGCTTTAAAGATGCACCATAACCACCATATTCCTTTTGTTGCCCTTTGACATTGAAAGTACCATTAATTTTTTCAATACCCCAGTTAAAGCCATAAACAGGCATCCCGAATCCGCCGCCATATTCAATGTGATAGCCACGTGGGAAATCTAATTTCTTGTTATCTAACCACCAAGGGGTGTAAACGTGTAAACCGCCAACACCATCTTCATTATATCTCTTCCTATCAAACAATTCAGGAATTATCCCTCCCATATCAGCACCTGTAGAATCATGCAGATATTTCCCAACTACTCCACTTGAATTGCCTATTCCGTTCGGGTATTTGGTCGATTTACTATTTAACATTAAACGGGCACTTTCGCAAGCACTGGCAGCTAATATCACTGTTCTTCCATGTACTTCGTATTCCTGCATGTCTTCTTTATTAACGTAAGACACACCCTTTGCCAATCCATCCCTATCCAAAATCACTTCTCTCACCATTGCATTGGTGATCAAATCCACATTCCCTGTTTCAATAGCCGGCTTTATCAGAACAGATGATGAAGAAAAATCTGCATAAACTTTGCAACTTCTGTTACATTGCGCACAATAAAAACAAGCTCCACGATCTTTATTTATGGGTTTGGTCAAAATAGATAACCGAGAAGGAATAACTGGTATGCCAATATTTACCGCAGCTCTTTTAATAAAAAGTTCATGTAAGCGTGGCTTAGGCGGAGGTAGAAAAATCCCATCTGGAGCATTGTAAAAATTTTCATTCGTTCCAAAAATTCCAATTAATCTATCAATTTTATCATAATAAGGTTTCACATCATCATAGCCTATAGGCCAATCATCACCTAAACCATCAATACTTTTTCTCTTAAAATCATCAGGACCAAATCTTAAGGATATTCTACCCCAATGATTGGTTCGTCCGCCTACCATTCTGGCTCTCCACCATTCCCAGTTAGAGTTGGGACCTTGCGTGTAGGGTTCTCCTTCGATTTCCCAACCCCAATAGCAACCATCAAAATCTCCAAAAGGCCTAAATTTGGTACTGGCTCCCCTACGCGGAGATTCCCATGCATTTTTCATTTGAGAAGAATTGACCGCGGGGTCATAATTCGGACCGGCTTCCAATAAACAAACTTTTAGGCCCGAAGCAGCTAATACGTAAGCAGCCATTCCTCCACCCGCTCCTGATCCAACGATAACAGCATCATAAGATTTAGCTTGCTGTTTTAATTGTAATGCACACATAAAATTTAATAAGTTTAGAAACTCTTTTCTTCGAGCGATTTGTACAACTAAATCTCGTTAATATTTTTTTAAAAACACAACTTATTCTTAATTATCAAAAAAGCAGTAACCAAAATGATGTTTAGTAGATTAAAATTTTGAATTGAAGTTTATTTTTAGTTAATTTTATTCACCACTTAAATTACTTTAGCATGATCAGAGTAAATCAAATATTAAAGCAAAAAGAAAATAGAGTTGTTATCGTTAATTCTGAAGCTATGGTTTTTGAAGCCTTAGGTATCATGATGGATTACAATATCAGCGCTATTTTAATAGTAGATGATGGAACTTTAAAAGGAATTTTTACAGAAAGAGATTATGCCCGAAAGGTTGTTTTAAAAGGCAAATCATCCAAAGAAGTTCAAATTAAAGATGTAATGACGACGGCTCCAATCGTGATTTCACCACAAGACAGTTTGGATCATTGCATGGAATTAATGACTCACAAACATATCAGACATTTGCCTGTAATGGACGAAAACAAGTTAACTGGAATGGTATCTATTGGTGATGTCGTGAAGTATATCATCGAAGACCAAAAGCAAATTATCAAAAACTTAGAAAGTTATATCAATAGCTAAAATCATTCTTTACACTTCAAACTAAAATCTAATCTATTGGTTACTTCAAATAACTATGGGCAAAAAGGTTTTAATAACTGGTGGTAGCGGAACAGTTGGGGCAAACCTTTCTAAGCTATTACTAAAAAAAGGTTATCAAGTAGCGCATTTAAGTCGTTCTTCAAAAGT
>JACMOI010000117.1 GCA_014378105.1 Pseudopedobacter sp. | reverse complement strand
GCCTATATTTTATCGGACAAACCAAATGATACAAAAGCAAACTCTTATTATGACTTTTATGAATATGTTCACTCATAAAAACAAAATTACATATCTTCACGCAACACCCGACGCAAGCGTCGGGGAATTCTTTTGATTAAAGTATCATCATGCTTAATTCCTTTAAAATTAAGTGATTATTAACATTACATATCTCAATATTAAGAATCTTTAAGCTCACACGCTCAATCTAAAAAATCTTAATCTTCATTTTAGAAGTCGTTTTCGCTAAATAATTTTTATTTTGGCTTTTAAACTCTTTATCAAATTCATATGCAACAAGGTGTATTCAGAAAAAAGACCATCTCTAAAATATTAAAGGATAGCAAAGATGGCTACGGAGATGGGGAAAGTCATAGTTTAAATAAAGTTCTAACAGTAAAAGATTTAACTTTTATGGGAATTGCAGCCATCGTTGGAGCTGGAATATTCTCTACGATTGGTGAAGCTTCTTTTAATGGTGGACCCGGTGTAAGTATTTTATTTATTTTAACTGGTATCACCTGCGGTTTCTCCGCTTTATGTTATGCCGAGTTTGCTTCAAGAATTCCTGTTGCAGGCAGTGCTTATACTTATGCTTATGCTTCTTTCGGTGAATTAATTGCTTGGATTATTGGCTGGGATTTGTTGATGGAATATGCTATTGGTAACATCGCTGTAGCTATTTCTTGGAGTGGTTATTTTGTGAATTTATTGCGAGGCTTTCATATAGAAGTCCCTGCCTATTTAACAATGGATTACATATCTGCATATAAAGCCAACGAAACCGTAGTAGCTGCCGGTGGTTCTTTAGATGGATTGAGTAGTAATACCATCAACGCAGCCCAAGCATGGACAACAGCACCAGCAATTGGTAGTTTAAAGTTGATTGCGGATTTACCTGCTTTAATGATTGTTTTTCTGATTACCTGGTTAGTTTATATAGGTATTAAAGAAACTAAACGAGCCACAAATGCCATGGTAATTTTAAAAGTTTGTGTAGTATTAGCCGTGATTGTAATCGGTTTCTTTTATGTAACACCAGCAAATTGGCATCCATTTTTACCGAATGGTTTTAGTGGAATGATGAAAGGTGTGTCGGGCGTTTTCTTTGCCTATATCGGTTTCGATGCTATTTCTACTACCGCAGAAGAATGTGAAAATCCACAGAAAGATCTCCCTAGAGGAATGATTTATTCTTTAATCATTTGTACGGTGTTATACATTTTAGTAGCGCTGGTTTTAACCGGAATGGTGAATTATAGCGAATTAGCTGTTGCCGATCCTCTAGCTTTCGTTTTCGAAAGAGTGGGCTTAAATAAAATCAGTTATGTAATTTCCATTAGTGCGGTGATAGCTACCGCAAGCGTTTTATTGATCTTTCAGATGGGACAACCTAGAATTTGGATGAGCATGAGCCGCGATGGATTATTACCTAAAGCTTTTTCAAGAATTCATCCAAAATATAAAACGCCTTCTTTTGCAACTATTGTAACAGGTTTTGTAGTTGCCATTCCCGCCTTATTCATGAACCTAACAGAAGTTACTGATTTAACCAGTATTGGAACCTTATTCGCCTTTGTATTGGTTTGTAGCGGCGTATTGCTATTGCCACCAGACGAATTTGCAAATGATGGCAGAAAACGCTTTAAAATGCCTTACATCAATGGAAAGTTTATCGTACCTGTGTTAACAATTATTGGTTTTATATTCTTTTATAAGGGAATCGCATCTATTTTCGATTTCAGTCAAGGCTGGGAAATTGTAAGAGAGAAATTGCCTTATTATTTGTTTATCATATTAGCAATAGGTATTTCGATTACTTCTTTTATGAAGAATCTATCTTTGATTCCTGTTCTAGGATTATTAAGTTGTTCTTATTTAATGACAGAATTAGGCTACACTAACTGGTTAAGATTTTTAATTTGGTTGGCAATAGGATTAGTAATTTATTTCACTTACAGCTATAAAAATAGCCGATTGAACGAGGAAACTCATCCAGCATAATTTTTAAATGTTACCCATAAAAAAATCTCAAATGGAATTTCCATTTGAGATTTTTTACTTGTTAACTTTTTAAGCTATGAATCTATTCTCACTAAATCTACCTTCTCATTCTCCGTTACCATTAATGGGACTTTTTCTAGTGTCACAAAACTCAAATCTAAACCAAAACCTTTTTCTTCAGATAAACTTAAATGCTTTAGCAGGAAATAAAAATCAAGCGTTACTTTTTCGAAGAAAGATAAGTTATTAGATCTCGATAAAATTTTCTCTAAAACAACAAATCTAAAATCACCCACGATATTAAATTTATGTAATGATTCGTAATGGCTAGTGATATCTACTTCGTCATTTTTCACCAAATCTTCCACTACCTTTCTAAACAACACAGAAATCTTCTGCTCTATTCTAAATCCTAATTTAAAATCAATTCTGATTAACTTTTTATCAATTAAATGATCGATTTTATAATCACATCTATATGGTTCGTCCACTACGTCCACATGCACTAACCAATAAACATCTGCTCTTTTTGGTTTCTTTTGCAATATCGAGTAAACAATTTTTGACTCAATTTCAGAAGCAAAATTAGCGCTGGTTAAATAAACCAATTGTGAAGCGTATTTTGGAACGCTTTGATCATCGCTCAATGCTTTAATCACATCGTAGTACTGTTCAATTTCTACAAATTTTACGTATCTATTCTTGATTCTTCTAGCATTAAACCAAGCCCACATCACACAAAATAAAATAGTTCCGATTAAAACAGTAAACCAGCCCCCATGCAGAAATTTAGTAATGTTACCGATAAAGAAAATCATCTCAATTGAAATATAAACGATCAAGAAAATGGCAATCAAATAATTCGGATATTTCTTCTTTTTGAGATAAACAGAAACTAAAACGGTAGTCATTAACATAGCTATAGTAATAGATAAGCCATAAGCTGCTTCCATTTTTTCTGATCTTTCGAAAAGCCAAACTACAAATAGACAGCCTGCCCATAACAACCAATTCATGCTAGGAACATATAATTGTCCCTTTTCTTCAGACGGATAATTGATTTTTACTTTAGGCCAGATATTTAATCTTACTGCTTCAGAAATCAAGGTGAATGAACCAGAAATTAAAGCCTGACTGGCGATAATTGCGGCTACAGTTGCGATAGAAATTCCAAAGATCAAGAACCATTCAGGCATCATTCTATAAAATGGATTCCTATCATCTAATAATTCATTTTGGATATTCCATAAATAAACACCTTGACCAAAATAGTTAAGCAAAAGGCATGCTTTTACATAAATCCAACTTATTCTGATATTTGATCGCCCACAGTGGCCTAAGTCAGAATATAAAGCCTCTGCTCCAGTGGTACATAAAAATACAGCTCCTAAAATTCCTAAAGCACTTGGATTAGAAATCAACAAATGAACTGCATAATAAGGATTAATTGCTTTTAAAATTTCTGGATATTGATAAATAAAAGATACTCCTAAAACGCCCATCATGGTAAACCAAACGAACATAATGGGTCCAAAAGCTTTACCAACGAAAGAGGTTCCGAATTGTTGAATAACAAATAGAAGCGTAATAATTGCAATAACAATAGGAACGGTTCTTAAATCAGGATTATAAATTTGTAAGCCTTCTATTGCTGATGAAATGGTAATTGGTGGCGTAATAATTCCATCCGCAAGCAAAGCACAACCACCCACGATTGCTGGAATAATGAGCCATTTAGCTTTACGTTTTACTAAAGAGTACAGAGAGAATATTCCACCTTCGCCTTTATTATCTGCTTTAAGCGTTATTAAAACGTATTTTATGGTAGTTTGTAGTGTTAATGTCCAAAAAATACAACTAAGTCCACCAAGTATTAAAGCCTGAGAAATGGTTTGATTACCTATAATGGCTTTGAAAACATACAACGGAGAGGTTCCAATATCGCCATAAATAATTCCTAAACTAATGAGAACGCCGGCCGCGGTTAATTTATTAAGATTTTTATGATCAGACACCCTTGTATAAATAAAGAACGCAAAAGTAAATCAACTTATTTATAAACACAACTCATTTTGTTTATTTACGTAGAAATACAAATAATTAAAATTAGCGTTATCTGAGTTGTTAAATTTTGTTAAACTACCGTTTTAGCTCATCTTAGTTTCAATTATTAAGAAATTTATTTATACTTTTGAAGGATAGAAATAATGAATAATAAATTACTTAAAATATCGTTCGCAGTCTTAATGTTTGTTACAAGTTTTGTAACAATACTTCCTGCAATGGGTAGTAATATTATTTCATCAGATACTACAAAAAAGTCATCAGTAAAATTAACTGATAGTAGACCAAACCGTCCAATTTTCAACAATGTCATTCCAAACGATTTTGAATCATTTATGTTTAAAATGGCATCTATTAAATCTAGTTTACCTGTTAATAAAAATGACATTTTAAAATCAGTTAGAAATAATTTTTCAAATACTTCTGCTGAACAACTAAAGCCTATTGATAATGTAAAAATTTATCCAAATCCAGTTTCAGACCAGATTAATCTTTCTTATACTTTGAAAAAAGAAACTAACGTGAACATTAAAATATTAGATGTTTTAGGAAATGAGGTATTACTTTTATTATCTAAAAAAGTTGGCGCCGGTGAACAAATTAATACTTTTTACTTAGATTCAAAATTAAATAGTGGTTTTTATTTTATTAGATTAACGACTGATTCTGACTCTATCATCAAAAGAATATCAGTTTTATAAAAAATAAAAATATATTTAGAGCCCTGTTGGTTATCCCATCAGGGCTTTTTTATTTCTAAAATTCCTCATAAATGAAGATAATAGCTATAGGTAGAAATTATGCCGAGCATGCAAAAGAGTTAAACAATCCGCTACCACAAAAGCCCGTATTGTTTTTAAAGCCTGATACTGCCGTTTTAAAAGACAATAAGCCTTTTTATCATCCTAATTTCTCTAATGATATCCATCACGAGATAGAAGTGGTTCTAAAAATTAGTAAAGAAGGAAAGTTAATTCAGGAAAAATTTGCTCATAAATATTATGATGAAATTGGATTAGGCATTGACTTTACGGCTCGCGATTTGCAGGGTGAACAAAAGTCGAAAGGTTTACCATGGGAAATTGCTAAAGCATTTGACCATTCTGCACCAATTAGTCAGTTTATTTCAAAATTAGAGTTTAAAGATTTAAACACACTCGATTTTAAGTTATTTGTAAACGAAGAATTGAAACAACAAGGAAATACATGCGATATGATTTTCAACTTCGATCAAATTATTACTTATGCTTCTCAGTTTTTCACGCTAAAAAAAGGAGACTTAATTTTTACAGGCACTCCTGTAGGCGTAAGTCAGGTTAAAATTGGCAATCGATTGAAAGCGTATTTGAATGACCGAGAACTCTTAAATTTTGAAATAAAATAAAAATTTAATTTTCATCAAAAAAATTATACTTGTGATCAAACGGCTGCTATTTATTTTAATTTTAATTGCTTCAATCGCCTCAACAAAAGCTCAAGTAAATTCAGTTCCTGCTATTTCTACTGATTATTTCAGAAACCCTCTAGATATTACGCTTTATTTGGCTGGTGATTTTGGTGAAATCAGACCCAATCACTTTCATTCAGGCATTGATATTAAAACCAATCAAAGGGAAGGTTATCCGGTTTATGCGGTTGCAAATGGATACATATCAAGACTAAGAGTTCAAATAGGTGGTTTCGGAAATGCTGTTTACATCAATCATCCAAACGGAGTTACTAGTGTTTACGGACATCTACAAAAATTTAATGAAAAACTGTTATCATCAGTAAGGTATCATCAATACAAAGAACAATCATTTACTACTGATTTTAGCTTACTCCCTATAGAGATCCAAGTTAAAAAAGGAGATATTATAGCATGGTCTGGGAATACTGGCGGTTCTTCTGGACCTCATTTACATTTCGAACTTCGAAATACGCTAACAGAGGAAACCATCAATCCTTTAACATTAGGTATCAAAATCTCCGACCGTATTAAACCTACTATTAACGGATTCTACTTATACCAAATTGATGATGCCCCTTTTAACGAATTTACACCAAAGAAATATTTCCAAACTGTTGGCAGTAATGGAAATTACTCATTAAAGCAAGTTATTCCGGTTAGTGGCCTGTTTGGTTTTGGAATTACGGCTTATGATCAGATGGACGGAGCCGCTAATCATAATGGGCTTTTTTCAACTACCATTAAACTAGATGATGAAGTTATTTACGAAACCGTGATCAGTAAATTCTCTTTTGAGAATACCAGAGCCGTAAATGCTTATATTGATTATCCTTCAAAAATTAAAACTGGAATAGTTATCCAAAAAGGGTTTGCATCACCCAATCCAAAAGTTAGGTTTTACTCCATTTTGAAAAATAATGGCTTGATCAGTTTAAATGACGAAGCTTTACATGATGTAGAATATATACTCAAAGATTACGAGGGCAATACATCTATACTTCGTTTTAAAATCAAGTCATCAGGAATTAAACCTCCAACCTATCAGCCAAAAGGGCAATTGATGAGTTATAAAACCGTTAATAATTTTGAAAATGGCCCAGTGAAGATTATAATTCCTGAAGGAAATTTATACGATGATTTAGATTTTCAATACAGTGTTTCTACTCAACCTAGCAATGGAAGTTCTAAAATATTCCATATCCATAACAAATTAACTCCGCTTCATGATGCATACCTATTAGCCATTAAACCAGATGATAATCTATCTCCATATCTTCAAAAATTGGTAGTCATGAATACAGAAAGCGGTAGCCAGGGTGGAGAATTTAAAGACGGTTTCGTTATAGCCTATCCTAAAACATTCGGTAATTTTTATTTAAGGGTGGATTCGATAGCCCCAACTATTGTTCCCGTAAATGTAAAAGAGGGCGCTAATTTTTCTCAAACCAGTAAAATGATTTTTAGAATTTCTGATAATTTATCAGGAATTAAAAGCTTTAAGGGATCTATTGATGGACAATGGATCTTAATGGAATATGATTATAAAACAGGCAAGTTATGGCATACTTTTGATGAAAAAACTAGCTTTGGGAAACATAGTTTTCAATTAATTGTTACCGATAATAAGGAAAATGAAAAAACATATTCAATTAATTTTTTTAGATAACACATGATGTTAGAATTAAAAGTAGGCGATAAAGCGCCAATATTCACAGCAAATGATCAAAACGGAAAACCGGTTTCATTAGCGAATTTTAAAGGTAAAAAAGTGATTCTTTATTTCTACCCAAAAGATAATACACCTGGATGCACTGCCGAAGCGTGTGATTTTAGAGACAACTATCAATCGCTAACCAGCAAAGGTTTTGAAGTAATTGGTGTAAGTACCGATGATGAAAAATCTCATCAAAAATTTATCACCAAATTTGAATTACCCTTCACACTGATTGCAGATAAAGAAAAAGAAATTGTGGAAGCTTACGGCGTTTGGGTAGAGAAAAATATGTACGGTAAAAAATATATGGGTACATCTCGTAAAACTTTCTTGATTGATGAGGAAGGTAAAATAGCCGCAATTATTGATAAAGTAGACACTAAAAATTCGTCTCAGCAATTGTTAGAAGCTATTTAATAACAAATAAAATCATAACCTCTGCATTTTCGGTAGAGTTTGTCAAAACAAAAAAGTAGCTTGAATAATTCAAACTACTTTTTTATGATTTGAATCAGGACTAAGCCATTTGCTTCATTAGTTTTTCAGCTAAAACCGATTTAGGAACAGCCCCGATTTGCTTATCTACAATTTCTCCATTTTTGAAAAATAATAATGCTGGAATATTACGAATGCCATAATTCATGGAAATTTGTGGATTATGGTCAACATTAACTTTTCCAATGATAGCTTTGCCTTCATATTCTTTAGCTAACTCTTCTACCACCGGACCCACCATACGACAAGGTCCACACCATTCTGCCCAAAAATCTACTAATACTGGTTTATCTGATTTTAAAACTAACTCCTCAAAGTTAGCATCTGTTATTTCTAATGCCATGATTTTTATTTTTAAATGTTAGTCAAATATACACGACAAACCTTACGCTCACAAATAGATAATAGTAATCTTGCAATAGCATTACGCTATTTAAATTTATAGAAAATAGTGAAGGTTTGGTCTTTTATACTTCCAAAATTATTTAAACCATATGAATAAGTACGATAGTCTAAATCTTTAGGTCCAAAAGTATTAACATGATATCTGAAGTTTAAGGAAATTAAATTTACTGTCATCCCAAAATGCTTGATAGGAATCCAAGTTATTCCTGCAGATGCTAGCAATTGATAATCTTTAGATATGCTTGCAGGGTATGAATCTTGTTTACTATCTGATTTATAATATGAATAAGCAAAGCCCGGATCAACCTCCACATAAAAGTCTTCATAAATGGGGTATAGCATCCCATAACCTACATTAATAGAAAATTGATAACTCTTAGGCCCTTTCTGAGGATTATCAAAATAAAACCCAAAACCAAAATTTATTTTTCTATCAAGTTTTGTGAAATAACTATAGCTCAACCCTAGATTAGAATTAGAAGTACTTGATCTACTAAAATTATAAGGAGGAATGGTATCTTGAACTGGGGCGTTATATTTTGTAAGCCCAAAGTTTAGCCCTAGAAGTTTATCACCCTTTTCTTGAGCAAATAAATTTGCAAAAAATAGACACATGAATGCCGTTAAAATAATTTTGTTTTTCATGGTAATTGAATTAAAATAATAAGTTAGTTGTTAATATATATTAGTTACGGGAACAAATATAAATTTGAAACTTAAAAATTCCAATATTAACATAATTTAACATTACCTATTAATTCAACACATAATCCAACTCCATTTCATCTAAGCTCACCAGTAATTCTTTTGAAATATTCACTTGCCTCGCTTTACTAAGCAGGTTAATTCTAAGTTTTTCTTTCCGATCTACCACAATAAAATTTAGTTTTTTAGAACCGACGTAATTAGAGAACATCGCATCCAAATCATTAATCAATTCGGTATTGATATGCTCTATATCCAGACAAATATCTATTTTATTAGATTGCTTTTCTAAGACATCTCGCAGATCAGAAAAATCACCGAAACTGGTACGACTTCTT
>JACMOI010000116.1 GCA_014378105.1 Pseudopedobacter sp. | reverse complement strand
GTTTATCCGTCTTATAATTCTCTAGTATTTCTTTGATATTCATAAATAGATTCTGGTACAAATATAGCTATTGGTTTTAAACCATTATCCACATAAAGGTTGGTATAGAAGCAAATTAACTTTATATTTAATTTATTAATTATTTAAACCCATGAAGATGAAAAATGCAGTCATTTCAGGAATAATTATTGGTCTGGTATCCGCTTTGTGGATTGTTTTAATGCAATCAGTAGGCTATAATCCTCAGAATGTTGAAGAATCTAGCAATAGCTGGATAGAATACACCTCCATACTGATCCCATTCATTGGACTTTATTTTGGAATAAAAGGCTATAGAAAAGAACTTGGTGGAAAACTTAGTTTTTTCGAGGGTATTTTCGAAGGTTTTAAAATTTTAGCGATAGGAGGTCTTCTAGCTGCAGCAGCAAGCTTTATTTATATTTCCATTTTCGCTCAAGATCTTACTGTTGATTATATGGAGAGAATATTTGGCGCTATGGTGTTGGGTTTACTTTTTACTTTAGTAAATGCCCTATTATTAATGAATACCCCAAAGCAGCTTTAAGTGACAATTAATTCAAAAAAAATACCGTTAGAGTTACTCTTCTTTACTTCTGCGTTAATTACACTCTTTTTTATGAATATAGGCGCTAATCATTCTAGCTTATGCCCTTTTGCCTATTTTGGTTTTAAACATTGCCTTGGATGTGGTTTGGGACATTCTTTATATTACTTCATGCATTTTGAATTTTCAAAATCATGGCAAGCTCATCCGGTAGGTATTTTTGCTTTTTTAGTAATAATTCATAGAATTTATACTCTAACAATAAAAACCTTTAAACCATGACGGATCAATACTTATACAACTTATCAAATATCACTACCGAAGAAATTATGTTCATTAAACAAATAATTGAAGGACTAAACGAAGATGAAAAAAAACACTTCATGATGATATACAGTGGAAAAAGAAGAGATCCACAACACATTATGTTTTTCGCTTTACTTGGCTTTTTTGGAGTGGCGGGCGTACAAAGATTTGCAACTAATCAGATAGGAATGGGTATTCTTTATTTTTTAACTGCTGGGCTTTGTCTGGTTGGCACCATAATAGATTTGATCAATTACAAAGATATAGCCAATGAGTTTAATCATCAAATGGCGTTAGAAAGTAGACAATTTCTAACACTGATGAATTAATCTATTGGTGAATCATCTTATTAATTTCTTTAATTGTTTCATCTAAAGATTTAGATTCGGATTCCATCAAATTTAAGTATTCATTATTGTTACCATCTTCTTTAATCAGGAAAATTAAACCTAAAATATTGGCTAAATGTTTCCTAACATTATGAGAATTAAAATATGCTAAGTCTTTTAATTTTTTATTTTTCTCGAGAATTGTAGCAGTTCTTTTCTCAACGCTCTGCTCTAAATTTTGGTTCTGCTTTTGAATAATTTCATTAGCTAAGTTCAGCTTAGTATAAGCTCTATTTCTACTTCTAAAACTGAACATCGCTATAATCGCGAGTGCGATGGAAATAGTAATTCCGATAACTAAGATAATAAGAATGGTGTTTTGTTTAGAAAGTTCATTTTGTTTGATTTTGGATTCTAAACGTAACTGATCATTTTCACTATCCTTCTGTTCGTTAATAATTTTATTTAATGAGTTCAAAATTTGACCTGATGTTTGAAAGCCTAATAAAGAGTCTTTTAGACTGGTGCTCTTATTCAGATAAGATATACTATTCTTTAATTCATTTTTTTGATATGCTACATCACTCAAGCCTTTATAAACACGTATCAATTCTAATCTTGCGTTAGATTTCTTGGCTATTTCTAATGCCTGTTCAAGTAATTTCTTACTTTCTTTAAAATCTGATCTTGCAATAGCTATTTCTGATAATCCAAATAATGTACTAATTTTTTGATCTGGCTCTGTTTCATCTATATTTAACACCTTTTTAAAAGAATACGATGCAGAGTCTAAATTTCCTTGTTTTAAATAAATCTTGCCTAGTTTATTATAAAAATAACCATCATCAAATGCGCCAACCGTATGATTAGAAGTTTTCTTAGCTTCATATAAGTGAGATAACGCATTTTTATAATCCGCTCTATACAAATAGACTTCTGACATCAAACTCAACGAGATAGCCATTGAATTTTTATTATTGTATTTTTTGTTTATCCGATAAGCTCTTTTTATGTATTTTATTCCTGTAGTATCGTCACCTATTTTAATCAAAGTTTCTCCAATATTGTTTAAGTTCTTTGCTGTTTCGGCTTCTATGCCGCTTTTTTCATTTTCTTTTAGGGCGGCTAAATAATTAATTAATGCTAAATCTAGCTTACCAATTGTGGCATAGGTAAGTCCTAAAAAATTATATGATTTGGCAATTCCAACTTTATAATCAATTTTTTTAGCAAGTCTTAGCGCACTATCAGCGTATAAAAAACTTTTCTTGAAATCAACGTATTGGTACGAATAAGAAAGTTTACCCATCAGTCTAACTCTTATTGAATCATTTTTTTCCTCCCCTAGATCTTTAACTGTCCTTTTAATTAAGGAAGCAATAGAATTGTTTAACTGCTGGGCATTTGCTTTAATAACCAACAATAAAAAAAATAATAAAAGTAATTTACCAGTCCTAATCATTACAGCTATACCAAATAACAACTATTGTTATTTAAATGTAAAATAACAAAATGTAGTTAAGCTTTATCTTATTTTAGATTCTTTTTTTGATGACCATTCAATTATATTAATTTTATCCCATGATAATCGCTGAACTTATTTCCTATTTAGAAGAAATTGCCCCATTAAATTATCAAGAAAGTTATGATAATGCAGGCTTAATTGTAGGTTTTCCTGATAAAGAAATTAAAAAAGCGTTAATCAGCTTAGACTGTACAGAAGCTATTGTTGATGAGGCGATTCAACAAAACTGTGATATCATTATTTCTCATCATCCCATAATTTTTAAAGGCCTCAAGAAATTAAATGGAAGCAATTATGTAGAACGAGTAATCATAAAAGCTATTGAGAACAAAATTGCGATCTATGCGATTCATACTAATTTAGATAGCGTTTTATCCGGAGTAAATACGAAAATATGTGAAAAAATCGGTCTTCAAAATTGTCAGATTTTATCTCCAAAGTCAGGTTTATTAAAAAAACTAGTATTTTTTGTTCCTTTAGCTAAAGCCGGTGAAGTAAAAACCGCAATATTTAATGCAGGAGCAGGTAACATTGGAAATTACAGCGAATGTAGCTTTAGTATAAATGGCTTTGGAACTTTTAAAGGAAACGAAAGCTCAAATCCTTTTATTGGAAGCAAAAATGAACTCCATCAAGAAGAAGAAACGCGTATTGAAGTGATTTATCCGGCAATAGCCGAAAGAAAAATTTTATCTGCTTTGTTATCTTCTCATCCTTATGAAGAAGTGGCTCATGATGTTTATTCTTTAGATAATTCTTTGCAGGATGTGGGTTCTGGAATGGTAGGCGAGTTAGAAAATGAAATGGATGGTATCAATTTTCTTCAATTGTTGAAGAAAAATATGGGTCTGATTGTAATTAGACATACCGAAATTCTGAATAAGAAAATAAAACGAGTTGCTGTTTGCGGCGGGTCGGGGAGTTTTTTATTAAGTAAGGCTATTCAGGCTAAAGCCGATGTTTTTGTAACCGCCGATTTTAAATACCACGAGTTTTTTGATGCTGACGGAAAAATACTAATTGCAGATATTGGACATTTTGAGAGTGAGCAATTTACGCAAGAATTACTATTGCAATTTATTACAAATAAATTTCCTAACTTTGCGATCCGTTTAACTGAAAATAATACAAACCCAATAAAATATTTGTCTTAATGGAACAAACCGTAGAACAAAAGCTAGAAGCTTTATACGAGCTACAGACCATCCACACCAAAATTGACAAAATCCGTCAAACCCGTGGAGAGCTTCCAATGGAAGTGGCCGATTTAGAAGATGATGTTGCCGGACTAGAAACCCGTATCCAAAAAATCAAAACCGAACTTGATGATTTGGAAGATTCGATTGTGAATCGTAAAAACATGATTAAAGAATCTTTAGCTTTAGTCAAGAAATATGAAACTCAACAAAACAACGTAAAAAATAACCGTGAATTTGATGCAATTTCGAAAGAAATTGAAATTCAAGGTTTAGATGTTCAAGTTTCTGAAAAGAAAATAAAAGAACTTCAGTTCGAAATCAATAACAAAACTGAAGTTTATGATAAAGCTTTAGCTGATTTAGAAGACAGAAAAAAAGATCTTGAAATTAAAAAAGCTGAACTTGAAAACATTACTTCAGAAACTCAAAAAGAAGAGGGAGTATTAGTTGCAGAAGCTGATAAGGCTGAGGAAAAAATAGAAGACCGTTTAAAAATTGCCTACAATCGTTTAAGAGGAAACTTCAAAAATGGGTTAGCAGTGGTTACTATTGAGCGTGATTCATGCTCAGGTTGTTTTAATCAAATCCCACCTCAACGTCAATCAGATATTCGCCAGCGTAAGAAAATTATTGTTTGCGAACACTGTGGTAGAATCTTAGTTGATGAAACTATGGCAGAAGAAATAAAAGGCGAGACTACGGTTTAATCTTTGGTATTTTAATTGTACATAAAAAACATCTCTGAAAATTCAGAGATGTTTTTTCTTTTTAAAACAAAATTCAACACATGTCATTTAAAAAAATTATAGCTTTTATTTTATTTTTTATTGTACAACTTCAAGCTAAAGCTAATTTTGACTTTAATGAAAATTGTAAAAATGCTTATGAAGCTATATATGATTTAAGATTAGATGATGCCCGAAAAATTATTCAATTAGAGAAAAATCAAAATTCAGAAAATGGAATTACTGTTTTATTAGATAATTATATTGATTTCTTTTCTCTTATATCATCTGGTAAATTAGCTGACTATAATCATTTAAAAGATTTAAAAGGACAACGTATATCCTTATTAGAAAAACAAGATAAAAATTCCCCTTATTATCTCTTTTGCCAAGCTGAAGTAACTTTACAATGGGGTTTGATTAAAGGTAGGTTTCAGGATTTTCTTTCATCTGGTTTAGATATAAAAAGAGCAAGGTCTCTTCTTTTAGAAAACTCAAGAAAATATCCAAATTTTCCATTAAACAAGAAAAGCCTAGCTTTAATTGATGTGATTTTAGGAGCGGCCCCGTCCAATGTGAGAGGTTTATTAAATACTTTCGGTTTTAGTGGTAGCGTAGAAAATGGAAGCCGAGATTTGGAGCATTTGTTTTATTCCTTATCGAAAACACCATACGATTTTTATAAAAATGAAGTGGCATTTTTCCTGTGCTACATACAAACTGACATTGTAAATAATGGCTTGAGCTATCAAAAATTAATAACTTTCAGTAATACTTTAGGGAACAGTAGTTTGTTAAAAATCTATATTCAAGGTTATTTAGCTGGTAAAATGGCTCATAATGATGATGCTATTGAGATCTTACAAAGGAGACCCACAAAAGATGGATATATCAATTTTCCAGCAATAAATTATTTGTTGGGTAATGCCAAACTAAACCGAATGGATTCCGATGCTAATATCTATTTAGCAAGGTATTTAAAGGATTATGAAGGCATTAATTATGTTAAAGATGCTTACATGAAACTGGCTTATTATTATCTTTTGCGAGGTGATAAAAGTAAATATTTAGCCTTTGCAAGGCTAGTGAAAACACAGGGTACTGTTTATGATGAAAAGGATAAAGAAGCATTAAAAGAGTCTAACGAGACTAATCCTGATATTGATTTATTAAAAGCTCGCTTTTATTTTGATGGGGGTTATTACAGCAAAGCTTTAGCGGTTTTAAATAGTAAAAGCCCTAATGAGCTTCAACCACAAAAAAATCAATTAGAATATTATTATAGATTAGGAAGGGTATATGATGAAATGGGCAACGATAATACCGCGATATCTAACTACAATAAAGCCATTAGTTTAGGCAAAAACACCTCTTATTATTTTGCCTCAAATGCGGCTTTAAACGTTGGGAAAATTTATGAGCATCAGAATAATAAAGCAAAGGCCATTGCATATTATAATCTAGCCGTTTCTATGAAAAATCATGAATATGAGAATAGTATAGAAACAAAAGCAAAAGATGGACTAAGACGTTTAAGCAATTAATTTTCAGCTTTCATCAGTAAATCTAAATTGCTTTTTAATTGCATTTTTGTGATGTTGATTTACTTTCTCTTTTAACCTTTCAAAATTAAAATCATGATTGGTGCCACAGTCTAGCATATCAAAATAAACGGTTGGCTTTATGCTTTCAAAATATTCTGTAAGTGTTGAACACCAAATTAATTGGCAATCTCCTTTAATTTTTGGAATGATGCTGGCAATTCCTTCCTTAAATTTAATTTCTCTAATATGGGAGGATTCCAAATTTCCTTGAGGATACATGAGCAGTAAATTTCCTGGCTCATTCAAAGATTCAGCAGCATAATTCAGACTCTTTTCTATAGCTCCAATTCCTGGCGAAATGGAGAAACAGCCAACATATTTTAACCATTTATTCATCACCATCTGTTTTTTCATTACCATGATTTTAATGCTTGTCAATGGCTGCCTTTTATCAATAGCTCTACGAATCAGATAAAATACTAAAGGTCCATCCCAAAAACTAAAATGATTGCACATCAATAAATAAGAATGATTGGGTTTGATTTCTATTTGATTAATGATGAGTTTATTGAATTTTCCTCTCATGTACCAATTGAATATCGTCGCTCCAATTTTAAAAAGGCGAGTTGGAAAAGGCTTATCTTTAATCATATTAAAACTTTAGATAAAGCATCTGCAAAATTTTTATTGATGATTTCATGATTCTCTTCTAACACCATTACTTTTGCAGTATTCAGCTTTCCTAAAAAAGAATCGCCAATTTTAGGTGGGTACATCAGGTCTCTTTTGCCAAATATAAAAATAGATTTGATAGCGTGTTCCTTTAGTGCTTTCAATAATTTATTTTCGTCCGTAACCAAAAACCTCAGATAAATGAAGCAAGCGTAAAAACTGAAACGTAATTCTTGAGTGCCAATTTCTTTCATCAAAATATTGTATCCAATGTCATCAACAAATCTAAATTTACGACACCATTTCAACATCCTAATCAGCGCTTTCTCACTCAATACCAATTTCTCTAATATTTTATTTCCTGATTTATACTGACTGAAAAAAGTTACCAATTTCCCCGGATTTAAAATTGATGGTGCAATAGCAATGAATTCGTGTATTCTTTCGGGCATTTCTTCCGCAATAGCGGTGGCATAATGGGTTCCCATGGAGTAGGAAAGCACTGAAAATCTATCAATTTTTTCATTTTTGCAGAAATCTGATATGAAAGTTACCAATTCTTTTTTAGTGATTCCTTTTTTTACAGTTGCTAAACTCTGGTCTTTCAGTTTGGTCTCTTTATGAAAGAACAAATCGAAACAATAAAAAGTGTATTTTTCACCGAGCTGATCATCCAGAATTTTAAATTGCTTGCCATGCATTCCATACCCATGAAAACACAACATCACATGTTCTCCTTTACCAAATTTATAATAACTTAGCGAGGCCAATGGATGATCAAAGTGATGATGAGTCATATATTAAAGTTTGACTAAAGCCACAGCCCAAACATAATCTCCATCATGTGAAATACTCAAACTAATAAGATAGGAGTTGTTATCATGATGGATTTTAACTTCAGGTTTTCCGGCAATTTTTTCTCTTAAAATCTCTAATTTTTTCCAACCTAAACTTTGCGGATTAATTTGTTTAATGGCTTTATAAACGGCTTCCTTTGCCGCCCAAGTGGAGGCATAACGTAAAACAGATTCATCAAAAGAATCGCAGTAAGCTTGTTCCGCTTCTGTGTAAACTTTTTTCTTAAATAGTTCAGTGAAAGATTTATGAAAATCAGGAAGAAAAACAAGGTCGTTCCCCATTGCGAACCGCTCTCCTGCGATGGTTTCCTGGACAGTATGGAGTAATTTATTCTCCATCATCTGAAACGCCCATCACGTTGAAACCGCCATCTACAAAATGAATATTACCCGTCACTTTTTTAGAAAGGTCAGAGAAATAATAGAGCGCTGCATCACCCACATCATTTGCAGTGATGTTACCCAGTGGTGCAGTAAATTTTCCAATCTTTCTCAATGTTCTTACTCCGTTTATCCCTCCAGAGGAGGTGGTCATGATTAAACCAGCAGAAATGGCATTCACCCTGATTTGTTCCTCACGGAAATGACTTGCCAAGTACAGAACAATATTTTCTAAAGCCGCTTTATTGATGCCCATGCCAGCATAGCCAGGAAAAACTCTTTGCGATGCATTATATGTTAGCGTAAGTACCGAAGCATTTTTTGCCAAATAGGGCTTCGCAACCCGACAAATCCTTAGTAAAGAATAAGCGCTGATGTTGAATGCATCCATCAAATCCTCAAAAGGAATATTTAAATAAGAAGGCGCTGGCTCATCACTCCCTGGTAAACTGTAACACATCACCTGCTGACTGCCATAAGCCACACCATGTAAAATGTAATTTATTGGGCCTAATTCATCATGAATATTTTGAATGAAAGCAGTGATTTGAGCTTCTTCTCTCACATCAACGTCTGCAGATAATCTGGTTTCCATTCCGGCTTTCTCCATCAAATACAACACCTCGTCTTTAGTGTCCATAACATAAGACAAAGCGACTTTGCATCCTGATTTTTGAAGTTTTAAAGCTATATTCCAAGCGATAGAACTTTCATTCCTCACGCCAAATATGATAGCTACTTTGTTGGTGTTATCAATCATCTATATATCTTTTGAAATAGAAATGGCGCTATTGGTTCCACCGAAACCGTAATTTAGACAAGCAATTTTAATGATCTCTTTACTAAAACTTTCCTTCGGCATTAACTCCCTAAAAGCAGCTAAAGGTTCTTTTGGACCTTGCCAACTATCTGTCTTTTGGAAATTCTCCAACTCAGCGTTTAAGATATTGGAGTTGAGACATGGTAAAACTTTTTGATTCTCTAGCATCAACAATGCAGTAATAAACTCTACTGAACCCGCGGCCCCCAACATGTGTCCGAATTGAGATTTTGGAGCTGAAATATGATAGTCATTCTTTCCCAAAGTGTCTACCACACTCAATAATTCAATGGCATCACCAGCTGGGGTTGATGTTCCGTGAACTTTAACCACATCAGGTTTTCTATTGTCGTTTGTTAGTAAACCTTTCCATAATCTTTGTTGCCCAGCAAAAGATGGATAGAACATATCGCCATCTCCGTCAGAATTATTAAAATAATCATCTATCACTCCTAATATTTTCGCTCCTCTGGCTTTCGCAGATGCATACTCTTCTAAAGCTATTATTCCAGCACCGAAAGAAGATACAAATCCGTTTCGGTTCATGTCAAAGGGACGGGAACTCTCCTCTGGACTAAAACCACGGCTTAATACCTGCATGGCATCGAAACCAATAAAAGTTTCCAAAGAGGTTCCTTCAACACCACCTGCAATCACACGATCTTGTATACCAAATTTGATGAGACGAAAAGCATAGCCGATGTTTCCCAAACCCGTTGCGCAGGCAGAGCCTATAGACTCACAAACTCCCTTACTATTTATTAAACAAGATACGTTCGCTGCATCACGGTAAACCATAGCCCTATCCACAGCATGGGACCCTATTAAACGAGTTTTATACCCCTTTCAAAGAAATTATGCCATGCATGTCTTAAAACTTCATGACCTGCTCCACCTGAGCCAATTACCACTCCAGTTTGCTGAGATTGAGTTTCATGATCTTCCCAGCCTGCCATTTTTATAGCATCCAAAGCGCCAAGCATTGCCCAGATGCTGCCTACATCTGCAGTAGCCAAGTTTCCGGGCGGTATGCGGTTTAGCTTATCCACGTAAGTTTCGGGGTAATTTTCTAAAAGTGATGATGAAATAATCTCTAAATCCATCTCTTCTTCAGTGATGAAGCCGGATACTGTGGAACGTATTTTCTTTTCAAAAATACTGGCTTTATCCCAACTGCGGATTAAGCTTTGATTGGAGAAAAGTTTCTGATTAAAATCATCCAAGTTTTTACAGGTTGGGAATGCTCCGCCCATGCCAACAACAGCAACTTTTCTTCCAGATACCTGCATGTTAACTTCGTTCTTTGGTAGCAATAATCAAATCAACAATGTCCTTTATCTTAGATCCTAAATCATCAATATCATCGTCATCAAACTCTACCCCAAATTTTTGCTCTGCCTTAGCGGCGATATTAATCATCTCTGTAGACGGCGTGTTCAAATCTGAGATGAAATCAGTCTCTTCCGTTACATTCTTCAATTTTTCAGGATCGATGGTCCTTACCGTTTCTAAGATTTCTATCAAACCATCAATTATTTCTTGTCTTTCCATACTTCTTAATTAACTCTATATACATTTAGCCCTTCAATATTTGATCTTAAGCTTTATCAAATAGATCTTTTTTCAATGCTCTGCCAGTAATATTAAATAACTCTGCTACTAATTTGAAATTGTTATTTAATTGGTATGATGATATTTCATCTTGATTAAAGTTTCTAAAATAAGCATCTAAATCTAGATCTCTTGGTATTTTATAAATTCTTCCGTCGCAAACCATCTGTCTGAATTTATAGAATTTAATGATCCCAATACTGATAAATGTCTCACCTTCCTCCAAATAATGATGAAAATTCACATTGCCAATACTGATAAAAGCGGGGATAAATTTATCTTTAAGATCTTTTGGGCTAGTATTCTGTTTTTTACATTCATTAAACGTTCCGCAGGAGACAATGGTAGCCTGTGCAAAAGCCTCTACTTGGTCAACTCCTCTGAAGAGACCAAAATGGTCATGCACATCTCTGGCTTTTGGCGGTAGCTAGCTACTATTCCAAAATGGGGCTGATGCCAATGGAAAGCATCTAACAATAATTTTGTAGGTCCGTGAAGTAGCATATTCTTAGGTTCAATACCTAGCAAATTCTCCATTAAATTATTCCTCCATTAATTTTAATGTCACTTCCGTTGATATATGCTGCTTTTTCTGATAGTAAAAACGCGATGGTCTCTGCAATCTCTTCTACTTTTCCAAAACGTTGGGATGGAATCATCCTTAGGTATTTCTCTTTCTCCGTTTCCGGTATTTTATCAGTCATGTCTGAAGATAAGAAACCTGGTGAAATGCTCAAAACCCTTATTTCATGATCGTTATTGAGCATGCCTGCTTCTTTTGCCAAAGATTTAGAAAATGCGACTAAACCCGCTTTTGTTGCAGCATAAATAGATTGAAAAGCATTGCCTGTTTCGCCAACTACAGAACTTACATTGATAATGACTCCTTTTTTATTCAATCCAAAAATCTTCATTGCTGTTTTGCAGATGAGCATTGGTGTTCTCAAATTTATCTGTAGCATCATATCAATATCTCTCTCCGGCTGAAAAGTCAATGGCTTATCGAAAGTAACTCCCGCATTATTAATGATGCCGTAAAGATGATCTCCATGTTTTTTCAGTTCCTTACAAAAATTGGCAACCTGCTCTTTATCAGAGAAATCAGCGCATAAAAGTTGCGAATTTGAAGGGATCTCAGTGAAGCTATCTTCCCTTGTAGCGTGTAATATTAAATCATATTCTTGATAAATTCTTTTAGCTATCGCCAATCCTAACCCTCTGCTTGCACCCGTAATCAATACTTTTTTTTTCTTCATGAAGATTAGCCTCTATCAAAAATTAATTAAACTCAAAAGTAAAAAAAATAGAGTTAAGGAAAACATAATTAAAAAGATGTTGATAGCAAAATAGGTATCAATTTAAAAATAATGCTAGTTCAAAAGTATTGTATTAAGCAAGGATTAAGAATCCACCTTCACTCATTTGCAATATGGAATAGAAATTATAACTAGTACTCTGGAAAATAATCAGATAAAAACTTTGGAAGCTACACCACAGATGATGAGCTTTTAAACTATCTGGGTATTCAATAAATACTTTTCTGATTTATACGCAATTATAAATCTAAAATCGTAAGTTTGCGTCCCTTTTCGAGTAAGAGGGGTATTGCAAACTTTAATGTATTAAAAAATGGCAACTAAAATTAGATTACAAAGACACGGTAAAAAAGGAAGACCTTTTTATTACATCGTGGTAGCGGATGCAAGATCTCCAAGAGATGGTAAATTCATCGAAAGATTAGGATCTTACAACCCAAACACTAATCCTGCAACTATCGACTTAAATTTCGATAAAGCTGTAGATTGGGTAAGTACAGGAGCAACTCCAACTGACACAGCAAAAGCAATTCTTTCTTACAAAGGTGTGCTTTACAAGAACCATTTAAATGGTGGTGTTACTAAAGGTGCTTTAACTCAAGAGCAAGCTGAAGCTAAATTTACTGCTTGGTTAGAAAGTAAAGATGGTAAAATCCAATCTAAAAAAGATGGTTTATTATCTAAAAAGGACGCTGATAAAAAAGCTGCCTTAGAAGCTGAAACCAAGAAAAAAGAAGCGATGGCCGCTGCTTTAGAAGCTAAAAATGCTCCAGTTATTGAAGAAGAACCAGTAACAGAAACTGAAGAAGAAGAAGTAACAGCGGAAGCTGAAGTAAAGGAAGAACCAACTGCAGAAGTTGAAGTAGCAACAGAAGAAGTTGCAGAAGTACCTGCTACAGAAGCTGAAGTGACAACTGAAAAAGTGGTAGAAGAACCTGCTGCTGATGCTGAGGAAAAAACTCCAACGGCAGAATAAGTTTCAAAGACTCTAAAAAAAACCCTCTACTAAATAATAGTAGAGGGTTTTTTTATGTCCTAATTGCTGATGTAGTTAAATATGAATAAATAAATCCTCTTCACTTTTTCTCACTTTCTTTAAGTTCTGATAACCATCCTCTGATGATCTAAAACCAACTGAAGCAATCACCACTGAAGTTAAGTTTCTATCTGCCAACCCTAAAATTCCATCGAAATGTGCATTATTAAATCCTTCCATCGGACAAGCATCAATTTCATGCAAAGCCGCTGTTTCCAATAAAACGCCTAAAGCTATGTATGCTTGTTTTGCATTCCAGTTGGCTAATTCATCTTGACTGCGACTATTCACTGTTCCTTTCATTACATCAACAAATCCTTTAAGGTCAGCAACGTCAATTCCTCTAGTTTCAGCAATATTTATTGCATATTCATCTACATGTTTTTCAGTAAAATTATGTGTTCTAGCAAAAACAAAAATATGCGATGCATCAGTCAACTGAGCCTGACCAAAAGCAGCTTCTTTCAATTTTTCTTTAATCTCTGGACTGCTTACTATTAAAACTTGGTAAGGTTGTAAGCCATATGAACTAGGTGCCAATTGAACTGCCTGCTTTAAAAGTTGAAGCTGTTCTTCTGTAAGTTTCTTCGTTTTATCAAAAACTTTTGTAGCATATCGCCATTTTAAAGCCTCTGTAGTTTGATTTTGTTTTATCGTTTCCATTTTTCTTAATTATACAAACAATAATACAAGTTTAAACATCAATTTATTTTAGATAATTTTATATATGACTATTTAATGATTTTCACCCAACTTATCGATGACTTTATCGCCAAAATCAGTTCTTATTTTTGGAAGAGAGTTAGGGTAATTTTTTTGTATAAAACTAATCAGCCCTTCTCGCATATCGCACCTTAAATCAAAAGCATCCGAGGCATTTCTTGCGCTCATCAAAGCTCTTACTTCCATTACCCTTTCTTTAGAATCAGTGACTTGGATAATTTTAGTTCGTTTATCCCATAATGGATGCTCTGATAAAATTCTATCATACTCTTCTCTTAACTTATCAATTGGTAGGGTATAATCAACATATAACAATACAGTACCTAATAAATTAGAGGAAATTCTGGTCCAATTTTGAAAAGGTTTTTCAATAAAATAATTAATAGGAAGTATTAGTCTTCTATCATCCCAAATATGTATAACAACATAGGTTAAAGTTATTTCTTCAACTTTCCCCCATTCTCCTTCCACAATTAAAACATCATCAATTCTAATGGGCTGGGTAAAAGCAATTTGGAAGCCTGCTAATAAATTAGATAGCGATTTTTGGGCAGCAATACCAATAATAATTCCTCCAACACCTACACCAGTTAGCAATCCAGCTCCAATTTTTCGCATCCCCTCAAAACTAAAAAGGATGGCCGCTATTGTTAAGACAACAATAAAGGCTACTAAAAATTTCTTTAAAAATTGAAGCTGAGTTCTAATTTTACGCTCTCGAAGATTATTCTTTTTTTTGAGGTCGTAAGTTGAAACCACAAAATCCTGCACAACATTTATCAGATTAATCAATATGTAAGAAAAGGAAACAATTAAACCTAATTCTACACTTTTATTTAAAACGTCAATGTATTCTTGAGGAAAGCGTAAGAGTGGTATGAAAATATTTAAAAAGATAAATGGCAGAAAAAAGTTTAAAGACTTCCCCAAGTGGAGTACAGTAGATTTAATAAATGAAAACTCCTTAATTTTCCTATAATACCTTGTCAATCTTAATATGATCGACTTTAAAATCATTCCTAGCACTATGGAGGCACACAGAATAATTAAATTAAATATAAAATCTGGCAGCTGTGTAAGTATATCGGAAAAGTTTTTTTGCATTGAAAAGTATATTTGATTAGTTATAATTTAGTATTTTTTGTAATTTAAGCAAAAAACAAACCAAATAATTAATACTTTTAAATATTTAAGGTTAAAATATTAATAATATAAAAAATATCTGCACTTTAACATTATCGTTTGGTAGAATTTTTGTTGTTGAAAACATAAATTATCTATGATAAAAGAATAAATTATGAGCAAGACCATTATCGTTTCCAACAGATTACCCATAAAAATCTCTAAAGAAAATAAAGATTATGAATTTAAAATAAGTGAAGGAGGACTAGCGACAGGACTAGGCTCTATTTATCGTGAGGGAAATAATGTTTGGGTTGGTTGGTGTGGAATGGAGATCGAAGAAAAGGATCAGGAATTAATATCCAACAAATTACATGATAAAAATCTTTCGCCAGTTTTCTTAACTGAAGAAGAAATACATTTTTATTATGAAGGATTTTCTAACGAAACTTTATGGCCGATCTTTCATTATGTGAGCACTTATGCAAAATATGACCAACAATATTGGGACCATTATCAAAAAGTAAACGAAAAGTTTAAAACGGCTGTTTTAGCAATCGCAGAACCTGGAGATATCATTTGGATTCATGATTATCAATTATTACTCTTACCGCAATTGATCAGAGATCATTTACCTAATAGCTCAATTGGATTTTTTCAGCATATTCCATTTCCGTCATTTGAGCTTTTTAGGTTAATTCCTTGGAGAGCAGAATTATTAAACGGAATGTTAGGATCTGATTTAATAGGTTTTCATACTTATGATGATGTTCGCCATTTTACAAGCTCTGCTACCCGAATATTACCTGTACAAACGGCAGCAAATGTCATCCATAAAGGGGATAGAAATATTACAATTGATGCTTTTCCAATGGGAATTGACGCTCAAAAATTTAATGCTTTAACCTTATCAGAAAATGTTATAAAGCGAAAAGAAGAATTTAATCACCTTGTTGGAGATAACAAAATCATTTTATCAATAGACAGATTAGATTACAGTAAAGGTATAGTTCAACGATTAATGGCTTTCGATGAAGTTTTAGCAGAACATCCAGAATATATTAACAAGATATCCCTCCACATGATCGTAGTGCCATCTCGAGATTCGATTCCTCAATATCATGATTTAAGGGATGATATTGATAAATTGGTAGGGAACATCAATTCTAGATACCGGACAGCAGCATGGCATCCTATTCATTATTTCTATAGATCATTCCCTATCGAAGATTTATCAGCTTTATATTCTAGGGCTAATATCTGCTTGGTCACTCCAATGCGTGATGGAATGAATTTAGTAAGCAAAGAATTTATTGCAAGCAAAACTGATGAAACCGGAGTACTAATTTTAAGTGAAATGGCTGGTGCATCTAAAGAATTAATCGATGCAATTATTGTAAATCCCAACAACTTGGGAGAAATGTCCAAAGCTATTGTACAAGCTTTGGAAATGAGCGAAGATGAGCAAAAATCTAGAATGATAAGCCTGAGAGATATCGTTAATAAATTTGATATCAATCATTGGGTAAAGATTTTTATGGATCAACTTGAGGAGGTAAAAGCTCATGAAAAGTCAAGAATGGCCAAACATGTGAGCAACGATTTGATTAGCGCTTTTAAAAGTAAGCTCCATAAAGCAAAAAAGAGAGTTTTCTTTTTAGATTATGATGGTACTTTAGTCAATTTCAAATCAAATCCATTAGAGGCTTCACCCGATTCTGAATTATATCAATTAATTGAAAATTTAAACAAAGACGAAAAAAATCAAGTTGTAATCATAAGCGGCAGAAAACATGAAACGCTGGGAAGTTGGTTTGGTCATTTACCTTTAGATTTAATTGCCGAGCATGGCGCTTGGCATAAAAAATTCGGAGAAGATTGGATTGAAACACCCAATTTATCTGATAAATGGAAAATTACCGTTAGACCAATGCTAGAGTCTTACTCAGATCGAACACCAGGAAGTTTTATTGAAGAAAAGCGGTTTTCATTAGCGTGGCATTACAGAAAAGTAGAGAAGGGTTTAGGAGAACTGAGAGCTAACGAGTTGATTAGTAATATGCGTTATCTAACTCGTGAAAAAGGCCTCCAACTATTACCGGGCAACAAAGTAGTGGAGATTAAAAACTCAGAAATCAACAAAGGCAAGGCGGCTTCAAATTATATTTTCGGTAAAGATTACGACTTTATTCTTGCTATGGGTGATGACCATACTGATGAGGATATATTTGAAATCCTGCCAGAAGAAGCTATTACCATAAAAGTTGGCAGTTCCATTTCTGAAGCTAAGTATTACCTTAGAGATGTTGAAGAAGTAAGAAACTTACTTCACGAGATCATTAGTTAAATATAAAGGCTTATTCAATTTATTAGAAATTCGATACGCCGCATTCATTAACCCAACATGGCTGTAAGCTTGTGGAAAATTACCCCACATGCTACCCGTTTTTTCGTCTACATCTTCACTAAATAACATCAAATGATTTGCATAAGGCATTAACTTTTCAAACTCTCTTATTGCGTCATCAACTCTTCCAACACAAGCTAAAGCCTCTACATACCAAAATGCGCAAATCAAAAATGTGGTTTCTGGCTTACCAAAATCATCAGCATGTAGGTATCTGTAGAATAGTCCGCTTTCCGTTTTTAATTCCTTTTCTAAAGCTATTAAATGGTCTTTTGCTCTTTGCGAACTAGGATCCAAATAATTCATCATAATCAATTGTAAAGTACTTGCATCCAAATACGGACTTCCAACGGCATGAGTATAAACCTTTCTTTCAGGATCGTAGCAGTCTTCAATATGCTTTGCTGCCCTGTTCATTAAATCTGTTGCCTTGGTTTCTAATTCCTTATTTTTAATGCTTTCTGCAATTCTTAAAGCAGCGCAACAACCCGCCCATTGAAATAGATTTGAATAACAATGCATAAAAGCACTATTTCGAAATTCCCAAATTCCAGCGTCTTTTTCAGCTATGATATGCTCAATCTTTTTTAAAGCCACTTCAACCAAATGAGCAGAATCTTTTCTCTCGCTAAAAACAAAGCGATGGTCGGTATAAAGAGGTAATAAAGAAATCAGTGCTTGACCATAAATATCATTTTGGATATGTTCATAAGCTTGGTTGCCTATTCTAACAGGGCCATTTCCTAAATAACCTTCTAAATGATCTGCAATTTCCTCCACTAAATTCTTCTGTCTCGAAATACTATATAATGGCTGATATCTTAAGCCTTCTTCGAATGAAATATCAGTGATATAATCAAAATATTTTTCTGTTTCCTCGAAATGGCCAATATGGTGTAAAGCATTGATTACATAATAGGTATCACGTAACCAACAATATCTGTAATCCCAATTTCTTCCGCTACCCGGAAATTCTGGCAAGCTGGTTGTACTAGCGGCTATAATTGCTCCAGTATCTTCATATTGATGGATTTTTAATGCTAAAGCAGATCGAATGACATATTCTTGATAGAAATCACCAATTGAGGATCGCTTAATCCAAGTTCTCCAATAATCAATCGTTTCTTTCAAAAACCTTTCTGATGTACTTCCTGCAGCTGCCTCTAGTGGTTCTCCATAAGTTAAAACTGCGTATTTAATCTCCTTTAGAATGAAAAATTGATCTTCAACAATGTAAGAGATGGTAGCATTCGTGGTTAACCTCATTCGCTCGCCACAACCATTAAACTCTATGTGGTTACTCCCTCTTATTGCATCAAGTTTGTCTTTACCATAATTATAAACCGGCTCGCATTTAATTTTTATGTGTGGATTTCCTTCTAAAGGTTCAATTTTTCTGATTAACATTAAAGGGCGGTAGTATCTATCAAATTGCTCAAAGCGAGGAGCGAAGTCCGTTATCCGGTATTTTCCGTTTTCGCAGGTTACCTCGGTACACAAAACATTAGTGTTTTCTAAATAATATTGTCGAGAAGTATAAGCTCCAGAGGGTCTGATAGAGAATTCTCCTCCTTTGTTTTCGTCTAACATTCCTCCAAAAACAAAAGAGCTATCAAATCGTGGCCAACATAACCAGCTTATATTAGTATTTAAATGAACATGGGCTAAATAAGCACAATTACCTATTAATCCTGTTTTATATACGTGTCTTTCTTCCATAAATACTATAAAAAATAAATTAGAAACCTTTGAGAACTCTTTTAAATTGAGATTTACCCCTAAACAATTTTAAAATAGTAAAAATTTTAAAAATCGACCAGAAAAATTGACATTTACAGGCTTTAGTTACCTTTCTTTCGCTGCTCCCGTCTTTCTTGTCTTAATTGCTTTGGTGTTTTACTTTCTGTAACTGTATCTTTTTTTGAATATTCGGATGGGCCAAAAATTTTCTTTAAAAGTGTCTCTTTTTTTGAAATAGAATCAGCTTTGTTTGATTTATTGAATATATTGAGATTGAAAAATCCATTTTCATCATCATCTGCTAAACTATCTGGTACAAAATCAGACGGTGCAATTTGAGCTCTTAAACTTTCTTTTAGTCTTACTCCATAAAAACCATAATTGGTACTATCATTATTGATGTACCCTCTTCTAGCCATCAATCTCCCAATCAAATTATAGTACCCTGTTAAATAAGGCTTAAGAGAGCCGTCAGGCTGCCATGAATATAGAGATGATTTCGGCTTGGGAACAATATGTGCTAAATAGATAGATTCTCCTACAGATAAATCAGCAGGTCTTTTCCCAAAGTAATAGTAAGAAGCCTCACCAATTCCATAAACATTTCTTCCCCATTCTATAATGTTTAAATAAACTTCATACATTCTTGATTTGTTACTCAAATGCTCGTTTTCAACCAACCAAACAATTAATATTTCTTCAATTTTTCTAGCCAAGTTTTTTTGACGACTTAAAAACACATTTTTAACCAACTGCATAGAAATGGTGCTTCCTCCTCTTTTAAAAGATTTAGCCTTAAAATTAGTAGCTATAGATTGTCTTAGCGATTCTTCAACAAATCCATGATGTGAATAAAATGATGGATCCTCGGAAGTTAGTAAAGCATGTTGGATGTTTTGCGATATTTGATTTAGTGGGGTGTAATTTGGATTTGATGGTCCCACAATAATATCTCTTACAGGCTTACCATTTTCGTAAGGTGTATAAGTAAATACGCCATTAATTTTTTGAAAATTAGTTTTTCCAAATCTCAAAATTTTGAAATCATTGCTACCTGAGAGTGAGGAATTAAAAATAACTTTATCCGGTTCTTTACTATTTAAATAAAAATTCAAATCATATTTAAGCTTTCCCTTCACTTTTATACCTTCTAAAGATTCGAACAATCCAGTTGGAAATGCATCAAAAATATCTTGGGCATTCTGTTCAAAAGCCTTAATTTTCAGCTCATAAATTTTATTAGGAGAAACTGTATATTTTAAAAACGGGCTCATTTCAGATTTCCCTAAATACAAAACTGAAGAGCTGTCCAAAGCAACATAATTTGATCCGATTAAAATTTTTGCATCAATAGCACCATCTTTAACAATAATATCATTTGCTGCGATGCGGGGCTGATTAATCAGTAGATTTTTAACCGACCAACTTCCTTCTATTTCAAACTTGTCACCCAGCTTTTCGGCTCTGGTCATTACACTCCTTACTGTGTCAAAACTTAGCTTTAAGCTATATTTCTTATCTAAATATGGAAACTCTACTTTTTGATTGTCAGCAAAAAGCTTTAAATCTAATTGTTGGTTTGACGGATAGGCAGTTCCGTTTATATGCCAAACAGCCTGATTTTTATTTAATTTTATAGTTGATTTTACCTCCCCATGATCAATAGTTGCGGTTTCTGTTAATAAACTAAAATGAGTAGTATCTTCATCAAAAGTGATCATGAAATTACTCACTTTCATATCATCAGGAATTTTATCCAAAGCCTGATTCAATAACTTATTAGCAAGTTCAGAGAGATCAGTTTTTTGGTTAATAGAAACTGTGTCCTTAGTATTCTTTTTAAAAAGAAAATCATAGTTACTTAAACTATCTTTTTTAACAAAAGATATTAAAGCCTTATTCACACTAAGCTCTGAAATTTTAACTTTACCAAAAATCAACGGAAATAATTTTACACCAACAGTTAAATCATTAATTTTTGCTAAACTGTCTCTTTGATCGGGTATGATGGTTATGTTTTGGAAATGAACTGTACTCAAACCCGAGAAACCATAACTTTCTATCTTTACATTCAAATTATACTTGCTTTTTGCTAAGATTATGGCCTTTGCAATAGCCTTTTTTAACAAATCATCTCTCTTAAAATAGGCTATAGTCCCTCCAATCAAAAACAAGCTAATGATGCAAACTGATATAATTAGTAAGGGTTTTCTGTATTTTTTGAATGAAAAAGAAGGAAAGGATTTAATCATAAATTTTTTTGGCTCATTAGTTAAAACTCATCAAAGACCATAAATAATTCTTTAAAGTTATGTCAAAAACCAAGGCTAAGCAAAATTAATCAGCCTAGTTTTGTAATTTCGTAATATAATTCAAATATGATGCCTATTACTAGAGAGAATATACTTGAAGCATTAAAAAATGTAGAAGATCCAGATCTTAAGAAGGATTTAGTTACGCTAAATATGATTGAGGATTTAGTGATTGATGGAAATAAAGTGGGCTTCACTGTAGTGTTAACAACTCCAGCTTGCCCGATGAAGGAAATGCTGGAGAACGCTTGCCGAAACGCCATCAAACACTTTGTTAGTAAAGATGCAGAGATCAAGATTAACATGACCAGCAGAGTTACAACGCCAAAAAAACAATTCTCGGCAAATATTAAAAATATTATAGTTGTTGCCTCAGGCAAGGGCGGAGTCGGAAAATCAACTGTTGCCGCAAACTTGGCATTGGGTTTAAATTTAAATGGCGCTAAAGTAGGTTTAATTGATGCTGATATTTACGGTCCATCAGTTCCAATTATGTTCGGATTGGAAGGTGCCAGACCAAAAGCTTCTGAAGTAAATGGAAAAACCAGTATTGAGCCTATTGAGAAATACGGTATAAAACTTTTGTCTATAGGATTTTTTACAGACCCAAATCAACCTGTTCCATGGCGTGGACCAATGATTTCTACAGCTGTTAAACAGTTGTTTAACGATGCTGAATGGGGTGAATTAGATTATTTAGTAGTTGATTTACCTCCTGGAACTGGTGATATACATATTACAGTAACGCAAAGTTTTCCGATAGCTGGGGCAGTTATTGTAACCACACCCCAGCAAGTTGCACTTGCTGACGCGAAAAAAGGTATCGGAATGTTTAGAATGGAAGCCATCAATGTTCCTTTATTGGGCGTAGTTGAAAATATGTCGTATTTCACACCTCTCGAGTTACCCGAAAATAAATATTATATTTTTGGCAAAAACGGAGGGAAATCATTAGCCGAAGCTTACAATGCTCCGTTTTTAGGCGAAATACCCTTGGTACAAAGTATAAGCGAAGCTGGTGATGATGGGAAACCAATAATTTTAAATCAAAATGAATTGATTTCTAAAGCTTTTTCTGAGTTAGCTCAAAAGGTTGCGCAGCAAGTAGCTATTCAAAATCAAATGTCTAAAACTTCGGAAAAGTTATAAATCAGTAAAAAAGAGTTAATTTTATAGTAAATATAAATTAAATGAGCGATCAGGAGAGATTAATTGGAGAAGTAGAAGCTGCCTTAGACACTATCAGACCATATTTACAAGCTGATGCTGGAAATGTTTCTATAGTGGAAATTACAGAGGACAAGGTTTTAAAAATTAAACTTTTGGGATCATGCGAATCATGTCCAATGAGTATCATGACCTTAAAAGCGGGAATTGAGGAAGCAGTAAAAAAAGCAGTTCCGGAAATAACAGCCGTTGAGGCTATCAATTTAACAGCAATTGATGACCCCAATGCAGTTTTACCGGATGTTCTTAAATAATATTTAGCTTATTTAAAACATAAAAAAGCCCTTATCGTTAAATGGTAAAGGCTTTTTCTTTAACATTATTTAACACCGAATAACTAAAGCTTTTTATAATTTAGATTTTTGAAAACAACTTGAAAAAACTATTCGTCATATTACTACTTTTGATAAGCTTTGGGGCATTTGCCCAGCAAAGCAAACCCTTAGTGCAATTTTCGGGGGTGATTTATGATTTGGATAGTAATACAGTTGTTCCTTATGTATCGATAAAAGAAATTGGTTCTGAGACTAGAAGTTACACAGCAAATTATAAAGGTTACTTTTCTTTTGTTGCTCAGGAGGGTGATAGTATTGTTTTTTCATCTATCGGATATAAAAAACTGACGCTAGTAATTCCTTTAAATTTAAAGGAGCATAAATTCACTGCTATTATCAAAATGAAATCAGATAATATCGAATTACCAACAGTTAGGGTATTTCCTTGGGCAAGTACCGATGAATTTAAGCGAGAGTTTTTAACAATGAAAATTGCTGATGACGATTTAGAAATTGCTAAGAAAAATCTTTCGAAGAAAAGTTTGGCTGAATTATCTGCTAATTTACCACGTGACGGAGGAGAGATGTCTGCTTACAGCTTCCAAAATATGCACAATAGTTTATCTACTTCTCACATGGTACAAACAAACCCATTGTTAAATCCATTTGCATGGGGTGCTTTAATTAAGCAAATTATGGATGGGGATAAAAGAAGGAAAGATCAATAAAATTTATCTCTTTTTCTTCATCAAAGGGAATCTCATTTTGTAATCAACCTTTACCGCTCCCTTAGAAATTGCCTCTAATCTACTTTTTAACATCGTTTTTCTTAAAGGATTAATTCTGTCGGTAAAAAGTTTTCCATTAATATGATCATATTCATGCTGAATAACTCTTGCGGCTAGACCCGAGAAATTTTGGGTATGCTGTTCCCAATTTTCATCATAATAACTAATCAATATATCATGGTGTCTATTTACATCCTCTCTTATGTCTGGAATACTTAGACAACCTTCATTAAAAGACCATTTATCTCCTGTTTCATTTTGGATATCCGCATTGATAAAAACTTTTTTAAAGTCTTTCAAATTTTCATCATCTTCAGAAAACGGGGAAGCATCAACTATGAAAAGGCGTATAGGTAAGCCAATTTGAGGAGCAGCAAGTCCAACACCATTTGCGGCATACATGGTTTCAAACATGTTGTCTATTAATTGATTCAATTCAGGATAATCATCATTGATATCTTCAGCAACTTTCTTTAAAACCGGATCTCCGTAAGCTACAATTGGTAATTTCATCGTACAAAAATAAACATTTATGTATCTATTTCCTATAATTGAGGTATAACTCGGTTTAAAATTGATATTGTATCAAAAATTATTTTAGTTAACTTTATGAAAATTTAATAATATGAAGAAATTACTGACATTTCTTGCTTTTTTTACACTTTTTACCATTAATTTTTCCTTTGCACAAACTTGTATCACACCAACAGGTGGTACAATAAATGGAGCTACAACCGGCTGTACAGATAAGGTTGGTTCTTACACCATTTCTGGAGTAAGCAATGCCACAAATTATACTTGGGAAATAACACCAGCCGGTGCCGCTAATTTTAGTAAAGTTTCGGAAACAGAAATTACAGTTGTTTACGGTTCAGTTGATATAATCATTAAGGTTACACCAATAAACCAAACAAATGGTCCTTGTAGCGGCGCTACTTTGACAAAAACAGTATCTGTTTCACCAGCACCAACCAAACCAATAATTACACAAACTGGAAACAATTTATCATCTACCAGTGCTTTATCTTATCAATGGTATTTTAATGGTAATGTAATATCTGGTGCCACCAGTCAAACTTACACGCCAACTCAAAATGGTTTATATTCTGTAGAATCAAAAAATACAAATCAGTGTAGTACATTTTCTGATCCTTTTAACGTTTTAACAACCGGTATTGGCGAGGATAAAAAATTTAAGACTTTTAGCTTTTATCCTAATCCAGTGTTTGAATCAATCCATACTAATTTTACAGAGAGTTATGATTTAGAGTTTTATGATTTAACTGGTAGAAAATTAATCAATAAACAAAATCTATATGGAGAACAAGAGATTAATTTATCTGCACTAAATAAAGGTATTTACTTAATGAAAATTACTAGTGGGGGTAAAAAAGCAATCAGAAAAATCTTGGTAAACTGATTGTTTTTAAACCGATAATACAAACCCCGAAAACAATAATCGGGGTTTTTCTTTTTATATCATATGGAAATTAAGCCAATGCAGATAGAAACAGTAGAATTAAGAACTCTAAAACAGGAAGATTATATCGATTTAAAATCGGCGATGATATCTGCCTATGAAGAGATGGGGGAAAGTTATTGGAGAGAAAAATCAATAGATAAATTGATAAACATATTCCCTGAAGGGCAACTATGTGTAGAAGTTAATGGGAAGGTAGTCGCCACCGCTTTGAGTATTATAGTTGATTATCTGAAGTTAGGCGAAACACATACCTATGCGCAAGCAACTGGTGATTATACTTTTAGTACGCATGACGAGCATGGTGATGTTTTATATGGAATAGAGGTGTTTGTCCATCCGGATTATAGAGGATTAAGATTAGCTCGAAGGTTATATGATGCCCGCAAAACACTCTGCGAAAACTTAAATCTGAAATCTATTATTTTGGGTGGTAGAATTCCAAACTACGAAAAGCATCATAACGAACTAACTCCTCGAGAGTATATTGATAAGGTGAAAATGAAAGAAATCTATGATCCAACTCTTACTTTTCAAATTTCAAATGATTTTCATGTTCGTAAAATTCTTAAAAATTATCTGCCTGAAGATCAGCAGTCTAAGCAATTTGCTACGCTTTTAGAGTGGAATAATATTTATTATATAGATGAGCATAAAGACAACTTATTAAAAAAATCTACAGTAAGAATTGGCTTGGTACAATGGCAAATGCGTTTATTTCCCAACGTGACGGACTTAATGGAAAGTGCCGAGTATTTTGTGGATGCTGTGAGTGATTACTCATCAGATTTCGTGGTGTTCCCTGAGTTTTTTAATGCCCCTCTAATGGCCGATTACAATCATTTAGGTGAAGCTAAAGCAATTAGAGAATTAGCTAAACATACCGAAACAATTAGAAATCGCTTTTGTGAACTCGCCGTTTCTTACAATGTAAATATCATCGCAGGAAGTATGCCACTTTTAGAGAATGAGAAGCTCTATAACGTATCTTACTTATGTAGACGAGATGGCTCTTATGATCGTTTTATCAAAATTCATCCTACTCCTTCAGAAATCAGTTCGTGGGGGATGAGCGGTGGAAATGAGTTAAAGGTTTTTGATACCGATGCGGGTAGAATAGGAATTTTAATTTGTTATGATGCTGAATTCCCTGAATTGGCAAGAATGCAAGCACTAGAGAAAATGGACATCCTTTTCGTTCCATTTTGGACTGATACGCAAAATGCCTACAATAGGGTTAGAATATGTTCACAAGCAAGAGCAATTGAAAACGAGTGTTATGTTGCAATTACAGGTTCTGTTGGTAACTTACCAAAAGTCAACAATATGGATTTACAATATGCACAGTCTGCAATATTTTCACCTTCAGATTTTGCTTTCCCATCAAACGCTATTGTGGCAGAAACCACTCCCAACACAGAAAATATTTTGATTGCAGATGTCAATCTTGATCTTTTGAAAGAATTACATGAACATGGAAGTGTGAAAAACTTGAAGGATAGAAGAACAGATTTTTACGAGTTGAAATTAACAAACAAGAAATAAAGGAAAATCAGGGGCTGGCAATTATATTAATGTCAGTCCAGCTTTTCATTCATGCTACACTAGGCATAAACCTCTGACTTGCACCCTCTGCAATCGATTTGATTTAAAAACGTTTCTGTTCAATAAAGTCAATCAAAGAGTGAATTACTTTGATATGGATTTCTTGAGTACGGTCTGAAAATTTAGAAAAAGGCGCTCTTATTTCTACATCACATAAAGAAGCTATTTTACCGCCGTCCTTTCCAGTCAACCCAATAATTTTCATTCCTTTAGCTTTCGCAGATGAAATGGCATTCAAAATATTAGCCGAATTTCCGCTGGTACTAATTGCAAATAAAACATCTCCCTCATTACCTAAAGCTTGAATGTATCTTGCAAAAATTTGATCAAAACCATAATCATTTCCTACGCAAGTAATATGAGCAGCATCCGAAATTGCTATTGCCGGCAGCGCAGGTCTATCCTCGCGGAAACGTCCAGACAATTCTTCGGCAAAATGCATGGCATCACACATAGAACCTCCATTACCACATGATAAAATCTTCTTTTGTTCTTTAATAGCATCAAGCATTAAAAGTCCGGCTTTCTCAATTTTTATGAAATTTTGGTCGTCCGATAAAAATTTCGCTAAAATATTTTTAGCTTCTTCGAAATGACTTTTAATAATTTGTTGACTCATTTTTATAAAGATAAGATTTCCACAATCTTTAATAAATCCTGATTAATTTCTACATGATGTTTAACAGCATGATCGAATGGTGTAAAAGCAATTTGACCATGAATCAAGCCCACCATTTCGCCTTTTCTTCCTTTTATAAGTTCCTCAACTGCCGCAACTCCTAACCTGCTTGCCAAAACCCTATCCATACAAGTTGGTGTTCCGCCTCTTTGGATGTGCCCCAAAACAGATACTCGAGTATCATATTGAGGGAATTTATCTTTTATTTTCTCAGCAATTTCGAAGGCGCCGCCTGAATCTCCTTCGCCTTCTGCAACGATTAAAATTTTCGATGATTTATCTTTTCTACTAATTTCTAAACGATGCATTAAAGCATTTAAATCAGTTTTAGTTTCTGGTATCATGATAGACTCTGCACCAACGCCTATTCCACTTCTCAAAGCAATCAAACCACAGTCTCTTCCCATCACTTCCACAATAAACAATCTATCATGAGATTCGGCTGTATCTCTGATTTTATCAATTGCTTCGGTCACTGTATTGATGGAAGTATCATAACCGATGGTAAAATCAGTACCAAATAAATCATTATCTATGGTTCCAGGCAAACCTAAAATCGGAAAGTTAAATTCTTCGCCAAAAATCTTTGCACCAGTGAAAGTTCCATCGCCACCAATAGCAACTAAAGCATCGATTTCGACCCCCTTTATTTGCTTGTAAGCTTCATTTCTTCCCTCTGGAGTCATAAAAGCCATGCTTCTGGCTGTTTTTAAAATAGTTCCGCCGCGTTGAATAATATTTGCAACAGATTTACGGTCCATAGGTATAAACTCACCATTGATCATTCCCTCATAACCTCTTCTAATTCCAAAAACTTCTAGGTCATAAAAAAGCGCTGTACGTACAACAGCCCTTACTGCGGCATTCATTCCTGGTGCGTCACCACCAGAAGTAAAGACTCCAATTCTTTTTATCTGATTCATTTTTTTTCTTTTTGATAAGCAGCTTTACCGCTATCAAGAAAATCTACATAATTTTTAACGTCCAAATTAAAAGCCTGTGGCGGAACTAAAACATTTCCATCTCCATCAACCAATACATAATAGGGTTGCGAATTGGTTTTAAATTTAGAAGCTTGAAAATCACTCCATTTATTTCCAATAGTTTTGATTTTCTTACCAGAAAAAGAAGAAACATATTGTTCGCTTTCTGATAAATCTGTTTTGTCATCCACATAAAGCGAAATCAAAACATAATCATTATTCAACCTTTCTAAAACTTCAGGAGCACTCCAAACAGAGGCTTCCATTTTCCTACAATTTACACAGCTATGACCTGTAAAATCTATTAATACTGGCTTTTTTTGTTGCTTGGCATAAGCCAAACCTTGCTCATAATCAAAGAACGCGTCCAAATTAAGTGGGGCTTTAAATAAACCCCCGTACTTCTTCTTAACAGTATCTTGCGCTATTTGGTGCGAAGATAAGCTATTCGTATATAAATCAAAATCTTGTGTGGTTTGTGGTGGCAACCAAGCACTAATAGCTTTTAAAGGTGCTCCCCACAATCCAGGTATCATATAAACTGTAAAAGCTAAAATAATAATAGATATGAATAATCTTGGAACGGTAATGAACGGCAAGTCACTATCGTGTGAGAATTTTAGTTTTCCCAAGATGTAAAAACCTAACATAGCGAAAATCACAATCCAAAGTACTAGAAATACTTCACGATCCAATAATTCCCAATGGTAAGCTAAATCTACATTTGACAAGAATTTAAAAGCCATTGCCAACTCGATAAAGCCTAAAGCTACTTTTACCGTGTTCAACCATCCACCCGATTTTGGCAATGATTTTAATAACGATGGAAATGCAGCAAATAAAGTAAAGGGAATAGCTAGTGCTAAAGAAAAACCAAACATTCCTACAGCGGGCCCCGTTCTTTCTCCCATTGTTGCTGCTTGTACCAATAAGGTTCCAATAATTGGTCCTGTACAAGAAAAAGAAACTAGCGCAAGTGCAGAAGCCATAAAGAAAAGACCTATTAAACCCCCTTTGTCTGACTTCTCATCCATCTTATTTGCCCATGAATTTGGTAATGTAATCTCAAAAGCACCGAAGAATGAAATGGCAAAAACAATCAACATCAAAAAGAATAAGAAATTGAATATTCCATTGCTGGCCATACTATTTAAAGCGTCTGAACCAAAAAACCCTGTAATTAATAGCCCAAGCGCTACATAAATAACAATGATAGATAGCCCATAAATACCTGCATGAGTAATTGCTTTTGCTCTACTGCCTGCCTTTTTTGTAAAATAACTTACTGTTAAAGGGAGCATTGGAAAGATACACGGCATTATTAAAGCAAGGAAACCACCTATAAAACCAGCAATGAAAATTGCCCAAAGTGATTTTTCAGTAGATCTTTGTTCAATTTTTTCATTTTTTTCTACTACTGAAGAGGTGTTTACTTTAGGAGTTGAACCTGCAATTACAGGTGAATCAACTTTCCTGATGGCATCGATTAATAAAGTTTCTTTTGTTTCAGGTGTAATTTTTGGCACTGCAGTTTCAGCCTTTACTACCTTACCTGCTTTTACATCAATTGAAAAATCCATATCCTCTGGAGGTAAACATTGTTTGTCATTACAAACCATAAACTCTAAAGTCCCTTTAACATTAACTTCAGATTTGTTAAGTTTTATTTTTTGTTTGAAAACCGCCTGCTTTTCATGCCAAGAGATCTGAAGACCAAAATTCTTATCATAAGCTGATTCAGCTTTTGGGCTTTCTGATGGTTTTCCAATTAAATTATACCCTTTGCTCTTTTCAAAACTAAAAGACGTTGGAACAGGTCCACCTTCTCCAATATTTTGCGAATACACATGCCAACCCTTATCAATATTTACTGTGAAAATTACATAAGCTTCCTTTTCGCTTATTGATGAAGAAGAAAAAGACCATTTTACAGGCTTTAGAATTTGCGAAAACCCTAAATAACTGACAAACAAAAGTGCCAAAAAGACAAATAATTTTTTCATGATTGTTTATAAAATATGAATGCTAGGCTTAGTCGAAAATAAATTTTACTTCTTTCAAATCTAAAAACATTTGCCCCCCATCCGATAACTGTATGTTTAACTGACCAGTTGACGTTACACCCCTAATAATTCCTTTAAAATTCTTACTATTTATTTCGTATTGATGTGATTCATTTAATCTAAACAATCTGTCTAGATAATTCTTATCTAAAAGTTGATTTTTTCCTGATTTCAATTGCAAGTATCTACTTTCGATACTGCTACAAAGTTGTGATAATAATTTATTCAAGTCATAATCCTGATGTAAGATTTTTGATAATGATGTCGCTCTATTAACATGCAAACCAAATTCTTTCTGATTTACATTTAAACCTATACCTACAATGCTTTCTTTTAAAAAATGCCCCTTTATCGTGTTTTCAATTAAAATTCCTCCAATCTTTTTATCCTTAAAGTAAATATCATTAGGCCATTTTATTTTAGATGATTCTCCTAAAATTTCCTTTAAAACATCTGAAATACCTAAAGAAATTGCTTTATTTAATTGAAATTGTTGATTTATTTCTAAGAAACTTGGCCTCAATAAAACACTTAAAGTTAAATTTGCGCCCTTTTCACTTTCCCAGATATTGTTTTTTTGCCCTCTTCCAGCAGTTTGATAGTCTGCCATTATAACAGTACCTTCAATCAATGGCTTAGAATTTGAAAGTAAATTCTTTAGATAAGTGTTGGTAGAATCAACTTCGTTTAATTTTACAAGACTGTGTCCAACAAATAGTGTTAAAAATATGTTATTTTGCAATGTGTTAATTAATTTAATAAACATCTCAAAACTAAATCTTTTTGATGGTAAAAAATAAAGTTGCTATCCAATCTACCAACATCTCTGAAGCAGTAATCTACGGAATACAGGAAAAGAAGGGAAATGAAATTGTAAGACTAGACCTAAGAAACATCCACAGTTCCGTTGCAGATTATTTCGTAGTGTGCCACGCTGAATCTTCAACGCAAGTAAAAGCTATTGCAAACAGTGTTGAAGAAGAAGTGTTTAAGGCATATGGACAAGAGCCTTACAGAAAAGAAGGCTTACAACATGCCGAATGGATACTCTTAGATTATATTGATGTAGTAGTTCATATTTTCAAGACAGAAAAAAGAGAGTTCTATGGTATTGAAGATTTATGGGGAGATGCAGAGATAAAATTATATCAAAGTGCATAACGCCAGAAAGAAATTGAAAATAAAGAAATGAAAGAAAATTTAGATAAAAAGAAACAAATAAAAAAAGTGCCGGGGAAGAAAATAATGCCTAAGCCACCTAAATTTAATATTATGTGGCTTTACGCGGTTATCATCGTAGTAATTTTAGGATTTCAATTTTTTATGAGTGGTAGCAATTCTAAGCTAATCACTTATCAAAAATTTGATAACGAAATGTTAAAGTCTGGTGATGTAGAAAAATTGGTGGCTTACAAACAAGAAGATTTAATTGTTGCCGAGGTTTACATTAAGAAAGATCGTTTAAGCGAACAAAAATATAAAGATGTAAAATCAGATGATGGTTTTTCTTTTGGTGGTGCTAATCCACAATATAGATTTACAGACGGATCATTCGAATCTTTACAATCACGCTTAACAGCTTCGCAAAAAGATCTTCCTGAAGACAAGAAAGTTTCACTAAGTTATGAGTCAAGGAGTAACCCTATTTCATCAATTTTTTGGTCTTTCATTGTTCCTATAGCTTTATTCGCACTATTCTGGATCTTTATCATGCGTCGTATGGGCGGTGGAGCAGGTGGTGGTGGCGGAGGTCAAATCTTCAACATCGGTAAATCAAAAGCTACTTTATTTGATAAAGAGTCTCAGGTAAATATTACTTTCAGTGATGTTGCTGGTTTAGAAGAAGCTAAACAAGAGGTGATGGAGATTGTAGATTTCTTAAAAAATCCCAAAAAATACACTAATCTAGGCGGTAAAATTCCAAAAGGTGCTTTGCTTATAGGTGCGCCTGGTACAGGTAAAACCTTAATGGCCAAGGCCGTTGCAGGAGAAGCACAAGTTCCTTTTTTCTCTTTATCAGGATCTGATTTCGTGGAAATGTTTGTTGGAGTAGGAGCTTCAAGAGTAAGAGATCTATTTAAGCAGGCAAAAGATAAAGCCCCTTGTATTATTTTTATTGATGAGATTGATGCAATTGGAAGAGCTCGTGGTAAAAATAGTATGGTAGGTGGTAATGATGAACGTGAAAACACTTTAAATCAACTTTTGGTTGAAATGGATGGTTTTGGTACAGATTCAGGAATTATTATATTGGCTGCTACAAACAGGCCAGATGTTTTAGACTCTGCATTACTAAGACCTGGACGTTTCGACAGACAAATATCAATTGATAAACCTGATTTAGTTGGTCGTCAGCAAATATTTAAAGTTCACTTACAGCCCTTAAAATTAGCTGAGGGAGTGGATCCTAAGAAATTATCTGCACAAACTCCAGGCTTTGCCGGAGCAGAGATTGCCAATGTTTGTAACGAAGCAGCCTTAATTGCTGCCCGTAGAAACAAAGAAGCAGTAGATATGCAAGATTTTCAGGACGCGGTTGATCGTGTGATTGGTGGTTTAGAAAAGAAAAATAAAATTATCTCTCCAGAAGAGAAGAAAATTGTAGCTTATCACGAAGCTGGTCACGCCATTGCTGGTTGGTTTTTAGAACATGCAGATCCATTGGTAAAGGTATCTATAGTTCCTCGTGGTGTTGCTGCTTTAGGATATGCTCAATATCTTCCAAAAGAACAGTTTTTATATACTACTGAACAGCTTTCTGACGGAATGTGTATGACACTTGGAGGTAGAGTTGCCGAAGATATCACATTTAGTAAAATATCTACAGGAGCACAAAACGATTTAGAACGTATTACTAAATTGGCTTATGCAATGGTTTCTATTTACGGAATGAGCAAAAAAGTTGGCAATATATCTTTTAACGATCAAGGTGGAGAATATAATTTTAGCAAGCCTTATTCTGATAAAACTGCTGAACTTATCGATCAAGAAGTGAGAGAGTTGATTGATCAGTCTTATCAAAGAACAAAAGCTTTATTGATTGAAAAAAAAGAAGGATTAGAAGCTTTAGCCCAAAAACTTTTAGAGAAAGAAATTCTTTTTCAAAGTGATTTAGAAGAGATCTTAGGTAAACGTCCTTTTGACAACAGAACCACTTATGACGAATTTGTAAATGGAAAAGAGGGTGGTGATCAGGATATAATCGCTGAAAATATACATCCTGAGCCTGTTGGTGATTCAACTGAACCACTAAAAAATAGCGAAGCAACCGAATTAAAATAGTTGTAAAACAAAATAAATCCTCTCGATAACATCGGGGGGATTTTTCTTTATCTACGAAATAAAAATTTCCTTTAATTTAGCCTCAATGAAGGATAGTACAACTCCTAAAGAAAAATTTCTTAAAAAAATAAGAAAAGCTTTATTAGAAAAAAGAGATAATCCTTATCCAAATTTAGAGGATTTATACCTTTATCCTCATACGACAGAATTACCTGAAGTTATTTTTGCTGAAGAATTCACAAAAGTGAGTGGACAATTTATTTTCTGCGAAGATGAAATTCAGTTCATTGAAAATATTCTTTTATTAGCCGAAGAAAAAAAATGGAGAAAAATTTATTGTTGGGAGCCAGAACTACAAGAATTACTCAATCGCTATGAATATCCATATTACGCTACCGATAAAGATTTTGAACTAGCGGAAGTTGGACTCACACTTTGTGAAGCTTTAATTGCAAGAAATGGATCCATCATGGTGACAAACGCAAATGCCGCTGGCAGAAGATTGAGTATTTTCCCACATTGCCATGTGGTAATTGCTTATACCTCTCAATTGGTAATGGATCTAAAAGATGCCTTTCAAATCATTAAAAATAAATATGGAAATCAATTACCTTCTATGATTTCCACCATTACTGGTCCAAGCCGTACTGCCGATATTGAAAAAACACTAGTTTTAGGCGCTCATGGTCCTAAAGAATTATTCGTGTTTTTGTTAGACGATTCATCAAAACGAGGCTAACCTTTCTGCTAAAAACCTATACCAACTTCACGGTATTTTTCAGATTTTCTGATTTC
>JACMOI010000115.1 GCA_014378105.1 Pseudopedobacter sp. | reverse complement strand
TTACAGGCCATACCGAATTTTTAGCTGAGCTCTGTAATACGCCAAACGTAGTCATGATGCTGGTTGGTGGTGGCATGCGTGTGGCACTCGCCACTATTCATATGGCGTTAAAAGATGTGCCTGCAGCCATTACGCAAGCTAACCTTGAAACAACAATCCGTATTTTGCATGCGGATTTAGTGGGGAAATTCGGTATTCAAAATCCACGCATTTTGGTCGCAGGGCTTAATCCTCACGCTGGTGAAGATGGTTATCTAGGCCGTGAAGAAATTGAAGTGATTAACCCAGTACTGCAAAAATTGCGCACTGAAGGCATGCAACTCATAGGTGCATTGCCTGCAGATACACTATTTGCCAAACATCATTTGAGCAGCGCCGATGCTGTGCTGGCGATGTATCACGACCAAGGTTTACCCGTATTAAAACATGCCAGTTTTGGTCAAGGCGTGAATGTCACGCTGGGGCTGCCTATTATTCGTACTTCTGTTGACCACGGTACAGCGCTAGATTTAGCAGGCTCAGGCAATATCAATATTGGCAGCATGCTAACGGCAATAGAATTAGCCATTACGCTTGCCAATCATCGCTAATATTAATCGTTAAAAAATAGAACAGCCCAACATCCGCATGAAACACATCGCAAAAAAACGCTTCGGCCAAAACTTTCTTACTGATCAAGGTGTAATCGCCAGCTTAGTTGCAGCGATTTCACCTAAAGTGGATGACCTATTGGTTGAAATTGGCCCTGGCTTAGGTGCGTTAACTAAACCATTGCTGCAAAGGTTGAATCTGTTGCATGTGGTAGAAGTTGACCGCGACATCATCGCTTGGATGGAATCAGAATATAGCAAACCGGCTTATGCAAAAACATCCATCAACATTCACAATGCCGATGCCCTGAAATTTGATTTTTCTAGCTTAGGGGAAAATCTGCGTGTCACAGGTAACTTACCTTACAACATCTCCACGCCTATTCTGTTTCACTTGTTAGATAACGTCGCGCATATTTGCGATATGCACTTTATGTTGCAAAAAGAAGTGGTCGAGCGCATGGTTGCTGATCCTTCAACGCCAGCTTATGGGCGCTTGAGCGTCATGCTCCAATATCGCCTGCAGATGACCTATTTAATCACGGTACCGCCAGAAGCTTTTAAGCCCGCGCCAAAAGTGGAGTCAGCCTTTGTCCGCTGTGTGCCACATACAGTTTTACCCTATGTCGCTAATGATGAGGCCTTGTTTGCCAAAATAGTCACGGCTGCGTTTGGCCAGCGCCGTAAAACCTTACGTAATACGCTTAAAGGTCTGCTGGATGACGATGGCTTTACCGCGTTGAACATCCACTCACAATTACGCGCAGAAAACTTAGCCGTATCCGACTTTGTAGCGATTGCAAACTATGTTGCCGATATTACAGCGCGTGATATTGCACCCTAAGATATATCAAACTAGTACATTTCAGGCTGATATAATTCGCTTAAATAAAAATTAACTTATAAATATTAATCAACTATCGTTAGGAATCTATCTTGAGAATCATTCTTTTAGGAGCACCAGGCGCGGGTAAAGGCACACAAGCCACTCACTTACGCGAAAAATTCAATATTCCACAAATCTCAACGGGTGATATGCTACGCGCAGCGATTAAAGCTGGCACACCATTAGGCTTAGAAGCCAAAGCGTTTATGGATAGCGGCGGTTTAGTGCCAGACGCAGTGATTATAGGTTTGGTCAGCGAGCGTATTAAAGAAGCAGATTGTGCGAATGGCTTTTTATTCGATGGCTTTCCACGCACGATTCCACAAGCTGAAGCGATGAAAGAGGCAGGCGTAGGCATTGATTACGTGGTTGAACTCGACGTACCAGATGAAGCCATCGTAGAACGCATGAGCGGCCGTCGCTCACACCCTGCAAGTGGTCGTACCTATCACGTAAAATTCAACCCACCAAAAGTAGCAGGCAAAGACGATGTAACGGGTGAAGACTTAGTGCAACGTGACGACGACAAAGAAGAAGTCGTCAAAAACCGCTTAAATGTGTATCACAGCCAAACTAAGCCATTGGTTAAATATTATGTAGATTGGGCAAATAGCGGCTTAGCTGGTGCGCCTAAACATGTATTTGTGAATGGTATAGGCGAGATGGAAACGATTAAGAATAATATTTTTGCAGCTTTGGTTTAATTATCTAAAAAATGACTTATTAGAACCTTATGAAAGATAAAGCTTTTGGGGCTTTGCTTATTCCTCTACACAAAGGATTGCGTTAGCATAAAAACTATTGAATTAACTTAGTGAAAGGTGAATCATCATGTCTACTGGAACCGTTAAATTACATCGTATTCTTACCGCACCGCCAGAAAAAATTTATCGCGCGTTTCTTGATGCTGATGCGATAGCGAAATGGCTACCGCCACATGGATTCACCTGTAAAGTTAATCATTTAGACGCTAAGATTGGTGGTACTTACAAGATGTCGCTTTTGGTGGAAAATATCTTGAGTTAGTACCTAATGAACGCATCCGCCATACTGATATGTTCGAAGACACTAACCTACCTGGTGAAATGATTACCACGATTTCACTCAAAAAGGTTTTTTGCGGTACTGAATTGAATATTGTGCAAGAAAGTATACCTGACATGATCCCAACGGAGGCTTGCTATTTAGGCTGGCAAGAATCACTTACATTGCTTGCGCAGCTTGTACAGCCTGATATCCCAGACCAATAAAACAAGTTAGCTAGCGCTTCAAACTGCAAGCCATCCATTTGGCTTTGCCACTTTGCCTCGCCAATCAACTGGCAGGCAAGGTTTAAGGCGTTTTTTGTCCGTGAATATATACGCTTAAGCTTATTATTCATGCGAGAAATCGCATTATTCACACGCCAAAGGTATAATTGAGTATTCGTTTAATATTCAAAGATTATCCCGCCATGCAACAGCAGTACCCTTTCAAAGACATTGAACAACAAGCCCAAGCTTATTGGGAAGCCAATCAAACATTCGCTGCTTCAGAAACATCAGATAAACCAAAATACTATTGTTTATCGATGTTTCCGTACCCTTCTGGCCGCCTGCACATGGGCCATGTGCGCAACTACACGATTGGCGATGTACTGAGTCGTTTTCATAAAATGAAAGGCTATAACGTGATGCAACCTATGGGTTGGGATGCGTTTGGTTTGCCTGCGGAAAATGCGGCGATTAAAAATAATACTGCCCCTGCAGAATGGACGTATGAAAATATTGAGCACATGAAAACGCAGCTTAAACAGCTGGGCTTAGGCGTAGATTGGAAGCGTGAGATTGCTACTTGCAAGCCAGAATATTACAAATGGGAACAATGGTTATTTACTGAGTTGTTCAAAAAAGGTTTGATTTACAAAAAAACCTCTACGGTAAATTGGGATCCTGTAGACGGTACAGTGCTTGCCAATGAGCAAGTGATTGATGGTCGCGGCTGGCGTAGTGGCGCGCTGGTAGAAAAACGCGATATTCCACAATACTTCATGAGAATCACTGCGTATGCTGAAGAGTTATTGAATGACTTGGATAAACTGGATGGTTGGCCTGAACAAGTTAAAACAATGCAACGCAACTGGATAGGCAAAAGTTATGGCTGCGAGGTTGAGTTTCCAATTATTGGGCAAGAAGATAATTTAAAGGTTTACACAACACGCCCAGACACTTTGATGGGGGCGACTTATGTGGCAGTTGCGGCAGAGCATGCGCTTGCGACTTTAGCGGCTCAAACTAATGCTGCTCTTGGTAATCATGCGCTTGCTGAGTTTATCGCAGGATGTAAACGCGGTAGCGTGGCAGAAGCAGACGTTGCGACAGCCGAGAAGAAAGGTATGGATACAGGGTTGTTTGTGACGCATCCATTGAATGGCGAGCAATTGCCAGTGTGGGTGGCAAATTATGTATTAGCGAGCTATGGGGAAGGTGCTGTGATGGCCGTTCCTGCGCATGATGAACGTGACTTTGAGTTTGCGAATAAATATAGCTTGCCGATTAAGGCTGTCTATGAAAATACTGTTTGGCGAACTAGAGAAAAAACAAGACCATTGGAAGATTTTTCAAACTCGGTTTTCCGCTTTGGTATTGGGACAAGAATTAGTCGGAATGCGTTTTTACACCGCTTAGTTGAGATTTTATATTCTAGAACCACAGCCGATTTTAAGCGAGGAACATTTCGAGTAAAAGGCGATACTGTTGACATTTATCCAGCTTATTTAGATTTAGCCTATCGCATTTCTTTTTTTGGTGATGATATTGAAGAGATGACAGTAATAGATCCTGCGAGTGGAAAAACTATTGAAAAAATGGATCAGGTTGCGATTTTCCCAGCAAATTTATTCGTTACACCCCGTGATAGATTCACTTCTGTAATGCATGAAATTGGAGAAGATATGGTGTCCAGAAAGGCACAATTTGAAACTGAAGGACGCTTTTTAGAGGCCAAAAGATTAGAGGAGCGCACCAATTACGATATGGAAATGATGCGAGAATTGGGTTATTGTTCTGGAATTGAAAATTACTCTCGTTATTTTGATGGTCGTAAACCCGGAGCTAGACCTTTCTGTTTGCTAGATTATTTTCCGAATGATTATCTGATGGTGATTGATGAAAGTCATGCTACTGTTCCACAAATCAGGGCAATGTATGGCGGTGATAGATCAAGGAAATTATCGTTAGTTGAATATGGTTTCCGTTTACCGGCAGCTTTGGATAACCGACCTTTAAATTTTAACGAATTTGAAACTTTAGCACCACAAACTATTTATGTAAGCGCCACACCTGGTGATTACGAAATGGAAAAAACTGAAGGTGTTTTTGTGGAGCAAGTTATTCGACCAACAGGCTTATTAGATCCGATAATAGATGTTCGTCCAGTTGGAAACCAAGTTGATGATTTATTAGAAGAAGTAGATAAAACCATCAAAATGGGTGATCGTATTTTGGTGACAACTTTGACCAAAAGAATGGCTGAGGAGTTAGCGAAATATATGGATCGTTTAAACATTAAAGTGCGATACATCCATTCGGAAATAAAAACTTTAGAGCGTGTAGAAATTTTGCGTGGTCTGCGCTTAGGCGAGTTCGATGTTTTAATTGGGATCAACCTATTAAGGGAAGGCTTAGATTTACCTGAAGTTTCTTTGGTCGCTATTTTAGATGCAGATAAAGAGGGCTTCCTTCGTTCAGAAAGGTCATTGATTCAAACGATTGGGCGGGCGGCAAGAAACGATAGGGGTCGAGTGATCATGTATGCAGATAAAATTACTGCTTCTATGCGAATCACGATGGACGAGACTAACCGACGTCGCGAAAAACAAATTAAATACAACGCAGAGCATGGAATTACGCCTAGAACAGTTGGTAAAACCCGTAGCGAAATTATTGAGCAAACTTCTATAATGGATTTCAAAGGTGGTGTTCAACAAATCTATCAGGAAGATACTGCCGAAGCGACTTTAGCTGCCGATCCAATTGTTCAATATATGACCAAGCCCGAGCTTAAAAAATCGCTCGATAATACAAAAAAAGAGATGTTGACCGCTGCAAAAGAAATGAATTTTTTACTCGCAGCTAAGCTTCGCGATGAAATGTTTGCTCTCGAAAAAATGATAGAGGAAAAATTTGGGGGGTAACAATTCACAAGAATTATAGTCAAATTACGTTAAAAAATTATATTTGCAAACCATGGGATTATTACGTTTTTTATTCATAACCATCATCGTAATTTATATCATAAGAATTCTTGCCCGTCTTTTTATGCCTTTTTTATTCAGAAAGGCAGCTGAAAAGATGACCGAGAAGATGAATAACCAATCCGGGCAACAACAAGCTAACTACCAAAGCTCCAATAAAAAACCCGAAGGCACTATATCTGTGGATTATGTACCACCCAAGGAAAAGAAAAAACCAAAGCTTGATAATGCTGGTGATTTTGTGGATTATGAAGATTTAAAATAAATCTAACATTAACTTTAATAAGCAATTTTATTGAGTCTTAGTTATGACGGTCGGGAGAGTAATCTTATCTGGGTTTGGATATTTACGCTTCTAGCTCTCCTTCAAAAACCATTTTTACTGGTCCTTCTAAAAAAATATTTGTGAATTTCTTTCCATCATAATCAAAACGGATATTCAATTCGCCACCTAAAACTTTTATGGGGGTTTCAATTTTACCGGTTTGATTTTTGGCAATGGCATTTGCTAAGGCAACAGCTGTGACACCAGTTCCACAAGCGTAAGTTTCATCTTCAACACCTCGTTCGTAAGTGCGCACAAAAAGATGATCGCCTTTATCTTCAACAAAATTAATGTTGATTCCTTCTTCCTTGTAAGTGTCATTGTATCTAATCGCCCGTCCTTCTTCAAAAACATTTTTATCAGTAATAGTCAAATCAAATTTGATATAATGCGGCGATCCAGTGTTGATCACATAAGCATCCCCATCTTTTCTCACAACCTCAACATCAATCATTTGCAAACTTACCCAATCCCCAGATTCAGCAATTTTGGCATAATGTGGTCCGTCAACTGCCACAAAATTTGTTTCAGATTCGATTATTCCCAAATGTTTAGCAAAAGCCACAATGCAGCGCCCGCCGTTGCCACACATACTGCTGGGTTGTCCATCAGCATTGTAATAAACCATTTTAAAATCAAAACTCTCGGCAGACTCAAGAAACATAATCCCATCTCCTCCTACGCCAAATCTACGGTCGCAAATTTGTTCCAAAATTTTTGGTTGGTAGTGGTTAAAGCTTAAATCACGGTTATCTACCATGATAAAATCATTCCCCACTCCCTGATATTTAAAAAAAGATAACTTCATTTCTTATACAAAAATCCACAAAAATTAAACATAAAACAATTTGCCAGTTAAATTACTTGTTTTTAATAGGATGCGTTTTTACTGTCCAATTACTACAATACAATAGATTAAGTTTTTTAACACTTTTTAACATTAACTTAAATAACATATGCTTGCATAAAACGTCTATTAGGTATTATTTTTGATGAATATTTGAACATAAAAAGAAAAAACAATGAAAGGTAATATGAAAAGAATAGGAATTACACTTTTAACAGCATTTGTAGGAGGAGCTGTTGCATTGGGTGCTTACATGTTTATTGCCAATAAATCAATGAACGGAATGAGTCTGGCAGATCGACAGAAAGTTTATTTTGCCAATAACCCTTTAGACGTTCCAGAATCAACGGGTACGCTAGATTTTTCACAAGCGGCAGCAGCAGTTTCGCCTGGCGTTGTCCATGTAAGGACAACTTATAATCGGTCAATGGCGCAAAATGGAGGCAATGATGCATTTGGCGACATGTTTCAGGATTTCTTTGGCAAAAGAAGACCACAACAATCTCAAGATTCTCCGCCCCCAATGGGAAAAGGATCCGGTGTGATTGTCACTCAGGATGGTTATATCATGACCAATAATCACGTGGTTAAAGACGCAGAAAAGATCGAAGTGATTTTAACTGATAAAAGAGTTTTGCAAGCTAAAGTGATTGGAAGAGACGAAAACACTGATTTAGCTTTAATAAAAGTAAACGCAACTGATTTGCCAATTGTTAAGTTAGGTAATTCTGATGATGTTAAAGTGGGCCAATGGGTTTTAGCAGTAGGCTATCCATTAACTTTAGAATCAACAGTTACGGCAGGTATTGTAAGTGCAAAAGCTCGTCAGATTGGAATTTTAGCACCTGAAATTGATAGAAATAATTACGATCCTAGTAATCCACCAACAAATTCATCCATCGAATCGTTTATTCAAACTGATGCGGTAATTAATCGTGGCAATAGCGGTGGCGCTTTAGTAAACACAAAAGGAGAACTGATTGGAATTAACTCGGCTATTGCCTCTCAATCTGGCGTATACGAAGGGTATGGTTTTGCTATTCCAGTAAATTTAGCCAGAAAAGTGATGGATGATTTCTTGAAATATGGGGAAGTTAAACGTGGCTTTATTGGTGTCACTTTTCAAGAATTAAATGCGGATAACAATAAGCAATTTAACACGGCAGAAATTGATGGTCTATACGTTAATTCTACTGTTAAAAGCGGCGCTGCAGAGCAAGCAGGGATTCAAAAAGGAGACATTATTAAGAAGTTAAACGGTAATGAAATCAGCACATCATCAGAGTTACAAGTTAAAGTAGCGTTATTACATCCTGGAGATAAAGTGAGTTTAGGAGTTTTAAGAGATGGGAAAATGAAAACATTTAATCTGACCCTAAAAGGTGATGAAGGGATGAAGTTGGCCAATAACTCTAATGCTCCAGCTGTAGAGGAAGTGGTCAATGGCTTGGGCGCAACATTTGCTCCTTTAAATGATAATTTGAAGAAGAAATATGGTGTAGGGTCTGGAGTGGTTGTTACTAGTGTTTCGCCCGGTAAAGTATTTGATATGTACGATATGCCAAAAGGAACAGTAATTACCTCAATTAACGGTAAGGGAGTTAATAACAATGATCAAATTATGTCGGCATTAAAATCTGACGATAAAATGGTTTCTCTACAGGGTTTTGTACCTGATGGAAGTCGTTTCAGGGTAACATTCCCCATCAAATAATATTTTTGAATGATAAATTGAAGTCCTGATGGTTAATCCTATCAGGACTTTTTTATTTTTGTGATTATGCTAAAAAATGCTTGTGCTTTCAGTTTTAGAGGAGAAGAACTGTTGCTACTCGCCGAGAAGGGGATTTGGTTTCCTGCTTATCAGACTTTATTGGTTTCTGATACACACCTTGCAAAAGGAGCTCATTTTAGAAAATCTGGCATTGCCATACCTAAAGCGCTAGCTCAACAAGAACTTTCTCTTTTATCCGACATGATAGATCAAATCAATCCTAAAAGGTTGATTTTTTTAGGTGATCTTTTCCATAGCGACATCAATAATGACTTTTCTTGGTTTAGCCTATGGCGAGAAATGCATCAACAAATTGAAATGGTACTCATTAAAGGGAATCATGATTTCTTACCTATTCACTTTTATCAAACTTTAAAAATGGAGGTTGTGGATACAATGATCTTAGGTCCTTTCAAATTGATGCATGAACCACAGAAAGAAGACACAGAAAAGTATCTCTTAACTGGGCATATACACCCCGGAATAAGAATTAATGGAAAAGCTAGACAGGGAATTACGTTGCCATGTTTTTACTTTGGAGACACTTTTGGTATTCTTCCCGCCTTTGGAAAGTTTACTGGCAAAGCATTATTAAAGCCTAAATCAACAGACAAAATATTTGTTATCGCTGGTGATAAAGTAATGTTAATCTAGAGCAGAGAAGTGATAATTTTAACGAATATTATTTATAACGTTTCTAAATAGTTGTTAAATTACCAAATACACTAAGGTTAGTGAGTATTTTATTTTATAATAAATACTTTTGCAGTTCAAAAAAACCTTTTAAATACCAAATAATGAGTAATTTTTCAAAAGCTTTCTCTTCAACACTCGGGAGAAAATTGATCATGTGCTTAACCGGTCTATTTTTATGTTCTTTCTTGATAGTTCATTTGACCGGTAATTTTCAGTTGTTTAAAAATGATGGCGGATTAGCATTTAACCAATATGCACATTTCATGACTCACTTTACACCAATCAAAGTGGTTTCTTATCTTTTATATAGCTCCATCCTTATTCATACGATTTGGGCTTTAATCATTACCCTAAAAAATAAAAAAGCAAGGCCAGTGGCTTATGCCATCACTCCAAAAGACGGAAGTATTTGGTCTTCTAGAAATATGGGGATTTTAGGTACCATCTTATTCGTTTTTATTGTGGTTCACATGGCTAATTTCTGGTACAAATATCATCAAGGTTATACGCCACTTATAGAATACAGAACAGATTTAAACTCAGGTGCGACAATGAGTCGCACCATCAGTGAATCAGAATTTACTGGTTACGTAAGTTATATTGACAATGGAATAGAAATCACAAAATCAGAAGATTTATATCTGGAAGTTTCTAATGCTTTTCAGCAGTGGTGGCTGGTATTGTTTTACGTCATTGCAATGGCTGCATTATCATTTCACTTGGTGCATGGTTTCCAAAGTGCTTTTCAAACTTTAGGTTGGAATAATAGCAAATATAGACCGCTCATAAAATTCATTGGAGTATGGGTTTTTTCGATTTTAATTCCAATTGGTTTTGCAGCAATGCCCATATATTTCTTTTTTAAATAAGATAATCATGTAATGCCTAAACAATTAGATTTTACTTTTTGTTAGGTTTAATAAAATAGATTAAGATGAAATTAGATGCTAAAATTCCAGTAGGCCCATTAGCCGAAAAGTGGACTAAACACAAATTCAATCTGAAACTGGTAAACCCAGCTAATAAACGAAAATACGATGTTATCGTTGTTGGAACTGGTTTAGCAGGAGCATCAGCGGCTGCTTCTTTAGCGGAGCTGGGCTACAACGTTAAAGCTTTTTGCTTTCAGGATAGTCCAAGAAGAGCGCACTCTATCGCAGCGCAAGGTGGTATCAATGCGGCAAAGAATTACCAAAATGATGGTGATTCTGTTTTCCGGATGTTTTATGATACCATTAAAGGTGGCGATTACAGATCAAGAGAAGGAAATGTTTATCGTTTAGCAGAAGTTTCTGTCAATATTATTGACCAGTGTGTAGCTCAAGGCGTTCCTTTTGCTAGAGAATACGGTGGTTTATTAGATAATCGTTCATTTGGTGGGGCGCAGGTTTCCCGAACTTTCTATGCCCGTGGTCAAACCGGACAACAACTATTATTAGGAGCTTACTCCGCACTAAACCGTCAGATCAATCAAGGTACTGTTAAAATGTACACCAGATCAGAAATGTTAGATGTGGTATTGGTTGATGGAAAAGCACAAGGTATTGTCACCAGAAACCTAGTGAATGGTGAGGTTGAAACTCATGCAGGTCATGCTGTTTTATTATGTACTGGTGGATATGGAAACGTATTCTATTTGTCTACCAATGCAATGGGATCAAACGTTACTGCTGCTTGGAGAGCACACAAACGTGGTGCTTATATGGCTAACCCTTGCTACACTCAAATTCATCCAACTTGTATCCCTGTTTCTGGCGATCATCAATCTAAGCTCACGCTGATGTCTGAGTCTTTAAGAAATGATGGTAGAGTTTGGGTTCCTAAAACAAAAGAAATTGCTGCGAGATTACAAAAAGGAGAAATCAAAGCGAAAGAGATTAAGGAAGAAGATAGAGATTATTATTTAGAGCGCAAATATCCATCTTTTGGTAATTTGGTTCCACGTGATGTGGCTTCTAGAAATGCTAAAGAAGTTTGTGATAATGGACAAGGAGTTGGTAAATCTGGCCTAGCAGTTTATTTAGATTTTGCAGATTCTATTAAAAGATTAGGACAGCCTGAAGTTGCTGCCCGGTACGGAAACTTGTTTGATATGTATCAGCAGATTACAGATGAAAATCCTTACGAAACTCCAATGAGAATTTATCCAGCGGTACACTACACCATGGGTGGTCTTTGGGTTGATTATAATTTGATGACATCTGTGCCAGGATTATATGCATTAGGTGAAGCTAACTTCTCCGATCATGGTGCTAACCGCTTAGGAGCATCTGCTTTGATGCAAGGATTAGCAGATGGCTATTTTGTAATTCCTTATACTGTTGGTGATTATTTAGCGAACATAGGTCCTGCGCCAATTGATGCAAACCGACCTGAATTTGCTAAAACTAAGGCTGAAGTTGAAGAGCGTATCAATAAATTACTTTCTTTAAGGGGAATAAAAACAGTAGATGAGTACCATAGAGATTTGGGTAAAATTATGTGGGAATATTGTGGGATGTCTCGTAACGCCGAAGATTTGAAGAAAGCTAAAGCTATGGTGAGCGAATTGAGAGCAGATTTCTGGAAAAATGTTATTGTTCTTGGTGAAAACGAAGAGGTAAACCAATCTTTAGAAAAAGCAGGAAGAGTTGCAGATTTCTTAGAATTAGGTGAATTGATGATTGATGACGCTTTAAATCGTGATGAATCTTGTGGAGGTCACTTTAGAGAAGAATATCAAACTCCAGAAGGAGAAGCTTTAAGAAATGATGACGAGTTTGCTTACGTTGCGGCTTGGGGATATAAAGGTGATAATATACCTGAAGAGCTTCATAAAGAAGAACTTGAATTTGAAAACGTTAAATTAACACAAAGAAGTTATAAATAGTAACCAGTAACAAGAGCCATAATAAATGACTTTCTTGATGTCTGATACTAGTATCTTAATATTTAAAAAATGAGTGGACACATGAACTTGACGTTAAAAGTATGGCGTCAAAAAAATAGTACATCAACAGGAAAATTCGTGACTTATAAAGCCGAAGAAATTTCGCCTGATATGTCATTTTTAGAAATGCTGGATGTAGTCAATGAAGGTTTGGTAAAGAAAAAAGAAGAACCTATTCAATTTGACCATGATTGCCGCGAAGGAATTTGTGGGATGTGTTCTTTGGTGATTAACGGAGAGCCTCACGGACCTAAAAGAGCAACCACTACTTGTCAACTTCACATGCGTTCTTTTAAAGATAAAGATACCATTGTAATTGAACCGTGGAGAGCCAATTCTTTTCCTGTGGTAAAAGATTTAGCGGTGGATCGTTCTGCATTTGATAGAATTCAACAAGCGGGAGGTTATGTTTCTGTGGGAACTGGTGGTGTACCAGATGCTAATGAAATCGCAATTCCTAAAGTAATTGCTGACGAAGCTTTTAATTCGGCTACTTGTATTGGTTGTGGCGCTTGTGTTGCAGCCTGTAAAAACGCTTCAGCGATGCTATTCGTTTCTGCTAAAATTTCTCAATATGCGATGCTACCACAAGGTCAACCAGAGCGTTACCAAAGAGCAGAAGCTATGGTGATGAAAATGGACGAAGAAGGTTTCGGAAGTTGTACCAATACTTACGCATGTGAAGCAAAATGTCCTAAAGAAATTAAAGTAACAAATATTGCAAGAATGAATCGCGAATTCTTTACAGCGGAATTCATAAAGGGATAATAAACGATTTTTTGTTAATTTTTGAGAACGCATTTCCATTTTGGAGATGCGTTTTTGTTTTAATGATATTTAAGATTGATAATTGTATTATTTCTATCACTTTAAGTAATGATTTTGTTTATTCTGTAGCACTTTGTTAGCTTTAGGTATAAAAATTTATAGCGACATGAAACTTATAAAATCAATTGCCTCATTAATTTTAATAGCTGGAACAACCTGCTCTTTAAAAGCACAAACTTATAAAGCCGATGAACCTTTTGCACACACTTTTTCCATTGTAGCTCGTGATCCTGTAACTGGTGAAATGGCTGTTGGCGTTCAAAGTCATTGGTTTTCGGTAGGTACTTCAGTTTCTTGGGCCGAGGCTGGTGTTGGGGCCGTAGCAACTCAATCCTTCACTAATAAATCTTTTGGAATACGCGGTTTAGCTTTATTAAAATCAGGAAAAACCGCACAAGAAGCTTTAGATATTTTATTGAGTGATGATCCCGGTAGAGAAGTTCGCCAAGTGGCAATTGTCGACAATAAAGGAAATGTAGCTGTACATACCGGAAGTGGATGTGTGCAATACGCTGGTCACATCAAAGGAGAGCAATATTCTGTTCAATCTAATATGATGTTGACTGATAAAGTTCCAGCAGCGATGTCTAAAGCTTTTGAGGCTTCAAAAGGAAAGCCCTTGGCTCAGCGAGTAATGACAGCTTTAAACGCAGGGCAAGCAGCGGGTGGAGATATTCGTGGTAAGCAAAGTGCAGCTATGTTAGTTGTTCCGGCAGTGTCGAAAAAAGAGCCTTGGAACGAGCGGACAGTTGATTTACGTGTTGACGATTCTACCGCTCCTCTACCAGAATTAGAAGGATTACTGAAAGTTCATGAAGCCTATCAGTTTATGAACGAAGGAGATTTAGCGGTAGAGCATAACGACATGAATAAAGCCATGCAGCTTTATGGCTCAGCTATGAAAATGTTTCCTAATAATTTAGAAATGCAATATTGGACAGCCGTAACATTGGCTAACGATAAGCAATTAAGTAAAGCTTTGCCTATGTTTAAAAAAGTTTTTGCTCAAAATAGTAATTGGAAAGAGATGACTAGAAGGTTGCCAAAAGTAAATCTATTAACTGTGTCCGATAACGATCTAAAGCAAATATTAGCTCAATAAAAAACTAATAACGGCATAAAATCTTACGATTTGGTAGGGTTTTTGATCTTTAATTATATAAAAGAATGCGGTTTTCAATTAGTAATTCTTATTTAAAAAATTAATTAATAACATCATGAAGTATAATATTTTAGGAAATACAGGTTTAAAAGTCTCTGAATTATGTTTAGGCACAATGACATTTGGAGGCGGTGATGGAATGTGGAAAGCGATCGGTCAACTACCACAAAAAGAAGTGAACGAAATTGTAAAAATTTCTATCGATGGTGGAATTAATTTTATTGATACCGCCAATGTTTATAGCGAAGGAATTAGCGAGCAAATGACAGGAAAAGCCATTAAAAATTTAGGTTTAAAACGCGACGACTTAGTGATTGCCACCAAAGTGCGAGGGAAAATGAGTGAAGGACCAAATGGAAGTGGTTTAACTAAAAAACATATACTACAACAAGCAGACGAAAGTTTAAAACGTTTAGATATGAATTATATCGATTTATATCAAATTCATGGTTTTGACCCAATCACCCCTTTTGAAGAAACTTTATCAGCTTTGGATAATTTGGTAAACAGCGGAAAAGTAAGATACATTGGTTGTAGTAATTTAGCAGCTTGGCACATCATGAAAGCTTTAAGCGTTTCGGAAAGAGAGCGTTTTGCAAAATTTATTTCATTACAAGCTTATTATACGATCGCTGGACGAGATTTAGAGCGAGAAATAGTTCCGCTTTTGTTAGATCAAAAGTTAGGATTAATGGTGTGGAGCCCTTTAGCAGGGGGATTGTTGAGTGGCAAGTTTGATAGAAACTCTTCTCCTGAAGATAGTAGAAGAGTAAATTTTGATTTTCCTCCCGTAAATAAAGATAAAGCGTTTGATATTGTAGATGTGATGCGCCCGATTGCCGAAAGTAAAGGTGTATCGGTGGCGCAAATCGCTTTAGCTTGGTTGTTGCACCAAAAAGTAGTAAGCTCCGTAATTATTGGTGCAAAAAAGGTTTCTCAATTAGAAGATAATCTTAAAGCTGTAGATGTGAGGTTTACTGAAGCAGAATTATTTAATTTGAATGAGGTCAGTAAATTACCAGCAGAATACCCAGGTTGGATGATTGAAAGACAAAGCGGAGATAGACAAGCATAATCATAAAACACCGCTTGAGATTCGAGCGGTGTTTTATTAAGACACGGCTTCCCAACCAATAATAGCCGTTTTTCTTGTTGGTCCCCATCTATAACCACCAAATTCACCCGTAGATTGAATGACCCGGTGACATGGAATTAAAAATGCAACAGGGTTGCTTCCAATAGCTGTTCCAACAGCTCTGGATGCTTTTGGATTTTCGATTTCTTGCGCTATTTTACCATATGTAGTCAAGTTTCCTATTGGTATTTTCAGAAGTGCTTCCCAAACTTTTAATTGAAATGCTGTTCCTTTCAAATGAAGTTTTAGCTGATTTTTCTCTTTCCAGTCTTTAGAAAAAATGAGCAAAGCTTGTTGATGTAAATTATGATATCGTTGCTGAAAATCTGCATTTGGAAAATGCATTTTTAAATTTATAATTTCTGATGCTCTATCATCGGCGAAAGCCATAAAACAAACTCCTTTGTTGGTAGATGCGATTATCACCTCACTAAAAGGACTTGAATAAAAATCAAAGTCGATTATCAAGTTTTCACCACCATTTTTGTATTCTCCAGGAGTCATACCCTCGATACTTACAAACAAATCATGTAAACGAGAAGTACCAGATAAACCGGTTTGAAAAGCGACATCAAAAAGAGTACTTTCCTTCTTTTGTAATAACTTCTTAGCATGTTTGAGACTAATGAATTGCAGAAACTTTTTAGGACTCACACCTGCCCAATCAGTAAAAATCTTTTGAAAGTGAAATGGACTTAAGTTTATCCTTTCAGCGATTTCATCTAAACTGGGTTGCTGTTTATAATTTTGACTGATATAGTCAATGGCCTCAGCAATGCGCTGATAGTTAATTTGCTCCTGATTCATCATTTCAAAATAAAGGTATCAGCAAATTTTCAATTTTAAAATCTGTTTCTTGCGCTTTTTATCTTAATTTTTGCCTTAATGCCGAATATTACCATCTTTATAGCATAAGATAAAAGTATGAAAATCACAGCTAAAGCTTTTGAACTCCAATTAAAATATCCATTTACCATTACTAAGTTTTCTAGAACTTCTACTCCATTAATGTTGCTAGAGATACAAGATGAGGGTTTTACAGGTCTGGGCGAGGCATCGATGGTTCCGTACATGGGTGAAAGTTTAGAAACAGCGACTGATTTTTTAAAAAAAGTAGATTTGTCTGGATTTTCTTTTCCTTTCAATATGGAAGAAATTATTACCTATTTAGATGATTTAGCTCCAGGCCAACCAGCAATTAAGGCAGCTATTGATATTGCTTTACATGATTTATCTGGAAAAATTTCTGATCAGCCTTGTTATCAAATGTTTGGGTCTTCGCCGGATTTAATGCCGCTAACAACCTTCACTATTGGAATTGATATTCCGGAAGTTATCATTAAGAAAGTAAATGACGCTCTGGCGGATGACTTTCGATTAATTAAAATTAAATTAGGTAGAGATACCGATAAATTACTCATTGAAACCATTAGGTCTGTAACAGATTTACCTTTATATGTAGATGCCAATCAAGGCTGGACAGACAGAAATGAGGGACTAGAAATGGCGCATTGGTTAAAAGAGCAAGGAGTTTTATTGATAGAACAACCTATGCTTAAAGATGATATTGATGGAAATGCATGGTTAACAGAAAGAAGCCCAATCCCAATAATAGGAGACGAAGCTGTGCAGCGCTTGGCTGATGTTACAAAAGCAAAAGGTGTTTACCACGGAATCAATATTAAACTTATGAAATCTGCAGGAATGTATGAGGGTTTTAAAATGATTGAAGCCGCTCGCAAAAATAATTTAAAAATATTAATAGGTTGCATGAGCGAAACAAGTATAGGGACTTTAGCTGGAGCAGCACTAGCGCCGCTTTGTGATTGGGCAGACTTAGATGGTCCTTTCTTAACATCAAATAATCCTTATCAAACGCCTAAATTTAAAAAGGGAAGGTATATCTTGAATCACAAACCAGGTTTAGGAGTTGAGTTAAAATCTAGCTAAAAATTCACAAAAACTTAACTATTATATTGCTTTTAGATTAACTAAAAGGTCCTTTTCATTATTATAAATGATAACTTTGTGTGATATCAAGAAATTGCATGGTTTTTGTAATTCCTTACAAAAATAATTTATCAAATGGAAAGTACAGTAAGAGTAAGATTTGCCCCCAGCCCTACTGGAGGTCTACATATAGGCGGCGTAAGGACTATTTTATTCAATTACCTTTTCGCTAAGCAAAATAATGGAAAGTTTATCCTAAGAATAGAAGATACGGACCAAACCCGTTTTGTAAAAGGTGCCGAAGATTATATTTATAGTTGTTTAAATTGGTGCGGCATAAAAGCCGATGAAAGTACGAGAGCGGGTGGTGATTATGGGCCATATCGCCAAAGCGAAAGAAAATCTATCTATCGCCAATACGCAGAGCAATTGGTTAAATCTGGTTATGCTTACTATGCGTTTGATACTTCGGATGAACTGGAGTGCAAAAGGCAAGTGACCGAAAATTTTAGATATGATCAAAATACACGTCAAACACTTCGAAACTCCTTAAATATTCCGCATGAGGCGGCAGGGAATTTAATCAGAGAAGGAGCTCCACATGTCATAAGAATCAAAATTCCAAAAGATGAGCAAATTCATTTTACAGATATGATTCGTGGTGATGTTAGCTTTAGCAGTAACGATGTCGATGATAAAGTTTTGTTAAAAGCAGACGGAATGCCCACCTATCATTTGGCTGTAGTGGTAGATGATTACTTGATGAAAATAACTCATGCATTTAGAGGCGAAGAATGGTTGCCATCTGCACCAATACATATTCTTTTATGGAAATACTTGTGTTTGGAGTCAGAAATGCCTCAATGGGCGCATTTACCTTTGATTTTGAAACCCAATGGAAATGGAAAATTGAGTAAACGTGATGGAGAAAAGTTTGGTTTTCCTGTTTATCCTATCAATTGGGTTGACCCAGCGAGTGGTAAAAAGTCAGATGGATTTTTAGACGTAGGGTTTCTACCCGAAGGCTTTATAAACATGCTGGCCATGCTGGGATGGAACGATGGTACCGAACAAGAGATTTTTAGTATGGGGGATTTAATTGAAAAATTTTCAATGCAAAGAATCCATAAAGGAGGAGCCAAATTTGATTATGAAAAGGCCAAATGGTTCAATCAAGAATGGATAAAAAGAAGTTCTGCAAAACATTTATTAAATCCTGTAAAGGCAGTTCTCAATAATGCAGATATTCATGAATTTTCGGACGAGCAACTTTCAGGCGTAATAGAATTAGTAAAAGAACGTTGCGTTTTATTGCCTGATTTTGTTGAACAGGCTTCTTTCTTTTTTAAGGCTCCTGATAAATATGATACAAGTGCGGTAAAACCAAAATGGGATAGTAAAAAGCATTCTTTTTTTATTGCTTTTGCTGATAATTTATCTAAAAATGATTTTTCAGATAGCGCTAATTTAGAGATGAAATTTAAAGATTTGGCCACAGAACAAGGTTTAAAAACCGGGGATGTGATGCTTCCCTTACGTATCATGTTGGTGGGTGGAAAGTTTGGTCCACAAGTTTTTGATATAGCCAATAAAATAGGAAAAGAAGAAACTATAAATAGAATTAACAAAGCTTTAAAAGCTTTTGAAAAATATAAATAAAGACTCTTGAAAAATGCAGCGCCTTTATTTATTCAGTATTTAAAAACATTCGGAAAATACTCAACATTATATTAAATATTTAAGCGTTATCTCTCAAACTTTATTGAGGGTAAACTCAGCATTACGCGGTTAAGTTATTAAACAGCATTAAATTTGGATAGGAAAGATTTTTTAACTGCAATTGGAATGGGTGCGGCATCTGTCGCGGTTTTTAATTGCATAGGTTGTGCAAAAGGCTCAACAGGCAGTCCTTCAACTCCAGCACCTACAAACGTTGATTTCACTTTAGATTTAACGATAGCTGCAAACGCTGCATTAATTAATAATGGCGGTTATATTTATAATAATGGGATTATTGTAGCCCGTACCACAACAGGCGCTTATATTGCCGTATCACAAACTTGCCGACATGAGAGCACCTCTGTTATTTATAGAGCTAATCAAAGTCAGTTTTACTGCCAAAGACATGGTGCTACTTATTCAGAAACTGGTGTTTCTGCAGGTATAGCAACTAATTTACCTTTAACTAAATACAACACGCAACTTAACGGTACAAATCTTCGTATCTTCTCTTAGAATACTAAATTAAAAATCATGAAATTATTGAGTATCTTCTTTTTATCCTTATTGGTCTCGGGAAACACTTGGGTTTTAGATTTTAAACAAGCAGAAACAGAAGCTAAGCAAAGTCATAAATATATTTTGATTAACTTTTCGGGTTCTGATTGGTGCGGGCCATGTATTCGTACACACAAAGAAATTTTTGAAAAAGACGCTTTCGAGAATTATGCCAATAAAAATTTAATCTTAGTTAGAGCTGATTTTCCACGATTGAAAAAGAATCAACTTTCTGCTGAGCAGCTGAAGAAAAATAATGATTTAGCCGTTAAATACAATCCAGATGGAGACTTTCCTTTAACTGTCTTAACAGACGAAAATGGTAAAGTGATCAAGGAATGGAAAGGATTTCCTGATTGTTCTCCAGAAGACTTTGTAAAGAAAGTGGAAAATGCCATTAACTGATTCATCCAAACTTCAGGTTTTTAAGCAGTCCATGAAATTGATGGGTAACCAATTCGAGATTTCCGTAGTTGCTGAAGATGAAGCTTTCGCTGATGAAAAAATAAACCACGCCGTTGCTGAAATTAAACGAATTGAGCAATTACTCTCCACTTTTAGGCATGATAGTCAAACGAATCAAATCAATGAAAACGCAGGAATTAAACCTGTCAAGATAGATTCAGAAGTTTTTCACTTAATTCAACGCTCTTTACGTATTTCAGAAATTAGTCAGGGAGCATTTGATATTACTTATGGCTCCTTAGATAAACGTTTCTGGAATTTCGATAAAGACATGAATAGCTTACCCGATAAAGAATCGGCAAAACAATCAGTAGCGTTAATCAATTACAAAAACGTCATTTTAGATGCTGAAGCTCAGACAGTTTTTTTAAAAGAAAAAGGAATGCGAATTGGCTTTGGTGGTATAGGTAAAGGTTACGCTGCCGATCGAGCAAAAAGACTTCTGCAAGAGGCTGGTGTAGCAAATGGTATTGTAAATGCTTCGGGAGATTTAGTAACATGGGGATTACAGCCCAATGGTCAACCCTGGACAGTAGGCATTGCAGATCCCGAACATAAATTGAAGTCTTTTTCTTATATGAATATCAGTAATATGGCCATTGCCACCTCTGGTAATTACGAGAAGTTTGCAGTAATTAACGGTAAAAAGTATTCTCATACGATTGATCCTCATACTGGTTTTCCGGTAGCTGGAATTAAAAGCGTGAGCATTATCTGTCCACAAGCTGAGCTCGCAGATGCATTGGCTACTCCTGTTACTGTGATGGGTGTTGAGGTTGGATTAAATTTGATTAATCAGCTAAATAATGTTGCATGTATTATTATTGATGATGATAATAAGCTGTACACATCAAAAAATATAAATATTAACTAAATAAAAAACTGAATGCTAATCGTTCATATAAAAATGAAAAAAATAACCCCTTATATAATTTTGGCATTCTCGCTAATTGCCTTTAGTTCTTGTAGTCATGTTAAAGCTTATGAGAAAATGAAGTTAAAAGATGCTGAAATGGAGCTTGGTGCTAGAAGAGCTGAAAAGTTTGAGCAAAATTTTCAGCTTTATCGAGAGGGTTCATCTGGCGCAAATGGTGGAAAAAGTGGTGGTGGTTGTGGTTGTAACTAACTCTTTTATGTTGATATGAAATACATTTCATTAACCTTAGTTACACTCTATTTAGGTATAGTGGCAAGCTTTGCACAGACCATTAAAAGGGATACTGTGCCATATGAAAAGCAAAAATTAAAGTTTGAGCAAGCAGACTTGGTGAATAGTTACTACCATCAAGACGGTAATAATTCCGCGGTAACAGGTGGAATAGGAACAGAAAAATTAACTGATTATTCAAATACATTCGATTTACAATTATCGCGTTACGGTAAAACAGGTTTAAAACACACTTATAATTTTGAAGTCGGTTTCGACGCTTATACTTCAGCTTCATCAGACAATATTGATCCTAATACCCGTACTGGTCCATCCTATTCCGACGTGAGAATATATCCTTCTATTAGCTGGGATATTGCCAATGAACAAAAAGGACATAGTTTTGGATTTGATGTTTCTACGTCACATGAGTTTGATTATTCTTCTTTTGGAGGGGGTTTACATTATTCTAAATCTTCAAAAGATAAAAACACTGATTTTGATATTAAAATAAAGGCGTTTTTTGATACTTGGAAAGTAATTCTTCCAATAGAGCTTAGACCAGATAATTTTGGTGGTCCTGGCTACCAACAAAATGACCGGGCACCAAGAAATTCTTTTAGTGGGGCATTAAGTTTGTCACATGTTTTCACCAAGAATTTTCAAGCCCTCTTAATGGTTGAACCTGCTTACCAGCAAGGATTATTGGCTACCAGATATCAAAGGGTATATTTTAACAACTTGGCATCTAGAGCTGAATATTTACCAGATAACCGACTAAAATTACCAATAGGGGCAAGATTAAATTACTTTTTAGGAGATAATTTAGTGTTCCGTTCTTTCCTTAGATATTATACGGATGATTGGGGAATTAAGTCTGAAACAGCGGAGTTAGAAACGGCAATTAAATTAAATCCTTTTGCATCAATAAGCCCATTTTACAGATATTATCAACAATCAGCAGCAGATTATTTTGCAGCCTACGCAAAGCACTCTGCTAACGATAACTTTTATTCAAGTGATTATGATCTATCTAAATTTCATAGCAATTATTATGGCGCTGGAATTAGATTTGCACCACCAACAGGAGTTTTGGGTATATCGAGGGTCTCTATGATTGAACTGCGATATGGACATTATACGAGGAGTAATGGTTTAAACTCCAATATAGTGAGTATGAACCTCCGATTTAAATAAAAAAAGCCTCGATTAATATTCGAGGCTTTTTCTACTTATTGTCTCGTCCTGAAAGAAGTTGACTAATAAAACGTCAACATATGAGTTATCAAGTAATTAAACAAAAAGGTAAAAGCTCGTCAAAAAAGTACAGCGAAGTTTTTAGAAGAATGGTAGTTCAAGAGTTCGAGAGAGGACC